>NZ_CP043057.1:0-96277 GCF_008121535.1 Dolichospermum sp. UHCC 0315A | reverse complement strand
TATTATTATGATATTGGTGGAGGTGAAACTTTAGTTAAATTCCCCATTGTTAAACTTTTTGATTATCAATCCCGTTTAGATGAGTTAGAATCTAATAATAACCCATTTGCTATCATCACAATTGCTCACTTGAAAACAAAAGCCACAATTAGTAACCTGACAGAACGGGAGCAGTGGAAGTGGATATTAATTAGAGGATTGTACGAGCGGGGGTTAACCAAAGAACAGATAGTTAAGCTATTCAAGATCATTGATACAATGATGACTTTAAGCAAGCACTTACAAGCAGCATTAATTATTAAAATTAAAAACTTAGAGGAGGAAAGAAAAATGCCTTTAATTAGTCCAACAGAACAAATGGCGATGGAACGGGGTGAAGAACGAGGAATACAGCAAGGTGGAGAAAGGTTAATTATACGACTACTTAATCGGCGGTTTGGTGTAATTCCAGCTTCTCTAACTGAAAAAATACATCAATTATCCATTGAACAATTGGAATTATTGGGGGAAGCACTTTTTGATTTTTCTACTATAACTAATTTAGACCAATGGTTAGAGAATAGAACATAGATTATAAATTGTGGGATTGAGATTAATCAATCCCAATTCACCCATCAAAAGCAATGCCTTCTCTAGAAGACGCTAACAGAAAAACAGGCATATTATTGATATAATCTGGATACTAATATTTTAGCTACTTTTCATCTATTATTGTCTAAGTTGTAACTTCAGAGGATGGCTTTGGCTTTTTCTCAAAAGTCTGGACATTAGGTTCTAATAACACAAAACCGTTATTAGTTGCCTCTCCCATTTTCCCAGCAATAGCACCGACCCACTGAGGATAATTGGCTTGTGCATCAGTCAATTTCTTCCAAACTTTAGGTTTAACCGTGACGCTAATTATCCTTCCATCGCAGTCAATCTCAAATTGTTGCCAACCATTTTCTACAGTTTTAACTTCTGGCAGTTCGTTGATTTTGATAGTTAGTTCTAATTTTCCTTCAATCATAAATACATCCTCTATAAATTAGCTGAATTAATTAATCCACACTTTTTACAAAAAAAGGGAATAGGGAACAGGGAACAAATAAAAAACTGTGATGGAATTATCTCAATCATTTGATTTCAACTTATTCGCTAATTTTTTATCTAATGTTACTAACTCAATTTGATGATACTTAGCTGTAGCCGCAATAATAGAATCTGGTAATTTTGTTTTATGGGTATATCTAAAATTAATAGTTTCGTCCTCAATTTCTGATGTAATTGCTAAATAGGTCATCTGATTTAATAAAGATTTAATCGCTTCTTTTTCCATAGAACTTATAGAAGGAAAACTCAGTAACTCCATCCGAGTTATAGCACTATAAGCACATTCATTAACTTTAATCAGCTTATCTTTTAGCAGATTTAAAATTATTAAATCACGTTGAAACAACCCAATTAAAATACTTGTATCTAACAGATACTTAAGTCCATTCATCACGTAATACTTTTTGTAACTCTAAGGGGTCTTGATTTTTAAATACAGGAAACTCAGGTAAATCATTAACTATATTTACCAATAATTGAGATGATTGTTTTTGTCGTTCTACTAATAACATTTTTTTGATAACTTCTTGGACAACCATTTCCATATTAGGCAACTCTAAAAGTTGTTTTCCTAACTCATCAGGTAACTCTATCACAACTTGCATAAGTTTTATTCTCCTAAAATGATAGCTCAATTCCCAATTCTTTACAGAATAAACTGATTTTAACATCAGTTACTTTACTTTGTTGCTAATCATGATCTTGATTATACTGTAATCGAGAACATTTAAAATCTTGTCTAAGAGGATGTTTGAAAAGTGGTATTCCGTAATTTTCATCACATTGCTACCCCCCTTTCCCCTTGTAAAGGGGGGAAACAATAAAAATCCAGTTCCCTCCCCTTTACAAGGGGAGGGTTAGGGTGGGGTAAAAAATATTTGATACATCAACCATAACTTTTCAAACACCCTCTAACCTGTGTTTCCAACTTCAATAACCCCACCCCTCCCATCTTTCACTATAGCTATATCTACTATTGCTCCAATAAATGCCCCTAGAATATCCGGTGCTAATTCCCTAGTAATCCTGCTAAATGCCTGATAACCAATAGTTTTAGCCACTTCTAGCAGTTCCTGGACAACTTCTGGAGGCGGGTTGTCTTTGATTAGGGGTAAATAGTCATTGACTAAGGATTTTTCATCGTCTGACAGGTCAGAAAAATTATTACTACCCCTATATAGAGCTTCTATTAGGACTAGTAATATTTTTTTGAGGGCATTGAACCCACCAAATTTACTAGCTATTTTAGAAATATAGGGCTGTGATAATTTGCTTATTTTAGCAACGGCTTTTTGTGTACATTTAATCCCTGTGTCTATACATTGCTTAAATGCTCCTAATAGATAATATCTGCTTACCTGTTCTCTATCACCTGCTGTTGGTGTAATTTCAAAAGCAGTGGTTTTGGTTAAGGTTGCACCGGGGTAATAATCCAGTAGGTAACTGAGATCATCATCACTGGTGAGATAAATTGTTAGTGCTTCATCAGGGCGGCGGTTGGCTCGGAGTCTGCCTCCCATCTGAATAATCTCTGCTTTCACTAAATGCTCTATATATTCCTGAAATTGGGGATTATCTTTACTGGTGTTGTAATCCCCTGTTAAAGTTGCGTATTTAGCCGCTACAGCCCCTATATCCTGATAAGGTGAACCAATCGCAAATAAAGCATCGTGATTCATGTATTTATTAGTACCGCGATTATCCTTAAACCAGTAACCTTCACCATCTTGTTTGTGTTTGAGGTGGTCAATCACTCCCAAATTTTGATGTTTAGATGTTAAGTCTATTCTTAGAGCATCTAATTGTTTAACTTTTGATTTACTTCTGTCTTTCCCACATAATCCTAAATCAGTAATTTGTACCACTTTTAGATTTGAGTAGTTAGGTAATTTTTCACAGATGACTAAGATTTCACTGGCATCTATTCCTAATTCAAATGCTACTGTTTTTCGGGTAGCAGTTGCATCTAGTAAAAACACATTTTGGAATTTACTTAGTACCTCTAATTGCCTGTTATTTTTGGTGGTAATGATTAACTTGTGATGTTTAATCCTCAATGCCCCAGGGCTAATATTAGCAATAATTTCTAATAATGGTGTTAACCAATTCACTATTAGGTTATCTAATAATTCATGGGATTCTTGACTGGCTTCTTTACCGAATGTATAACGAATATATTTCAAGGTTTTGGGGTTTATTCCCTTTCTTTCACTTGTGTCAATTCCATCTAAGGATACGCTATCAGCAGCTTGAAAGATATCTTCTAAGTCAGGTGATAGCACTTTTAAAGCCTCAATGATATTGGGGATAATTTTATGGTCAATGTCTCCCAATATCGACCTTACTTGATTATGATTATAACCATAGTAATTTTCTTTATGTTTGGAAGATAAATATTGCTCCAATGGTGAGATAAAATCTTTGATTTGTTTCCAAACTTCTGGTAAATGTCTAGCAATTTCTCCTAAAGTCTTTTGGTAATCTGTTAATGATAATTCTGTAGTTTCCACTAGATTAATTTGACGACTAGATTCATCTACAAAAGCTAGGGATTTTTCGGGTATTTCTGATGGTAATGAATCAATATGGCATCTGATTCTATCTTTCATCAGTGCCTCACGCCGGTCTCTCCTGAAAGTTGCACCAGCTATTTTATCTAATATATCACCTTCAAAATCTACACCTTGACAATTGGCTTTGAATTTACAAGTATGACAAATGGGATTTAATGATGATTCACTATTTGATTCTTGATGATAGCCTTTAGATGCTAATTTATGAAATAAAGGTGTTTTGTGACAATTCCCGGAAATATTGGCTTCTTGATCTTTAGGCCAGTTAATGGTGGGATTACCCAAGGGGGTTAAGTTGTTATCATCTGCATACATTCCATTATTTCTAACTGGTAAATCTGTATAGTTTTCTTCTATTGATTTAGTGGTGGGATTGCGGTGTTCACTTGATATGTACCAGAGTTTATTGACTTGTAACCATTCTGGTATAGTTTCTCCTACAAAGTTGGATTTACCAGCCCCAGCACTGGACATATCCAAGATATATTTTTTGCCACTTTGAATACTTTGATTGTAGGTTTCTAATCTATCAGCAGGATTAAACCATACATCAACATCTAAATTACTCCTAGATGATTGTTTAAGTGGAATAGATGCTGGTATAGATTGTGGTATATGTGCTTGCTTGAGCAGGGTTTCGATAAATAGTTTACATTCCCAATCTTCCCCAGATATTTCCTGATTAACAGGTTGTTTTGCTACTGCTAATATGGCATCTATGTATGTATGCAGATGTTCTTTATAAGCTGTCTGAATTTCATTCTCTAGTAGTTGTCTACTGTATAATCCATCTGCTATTAAATCAGCGATATCATAGCCGTCTGTACTATCTGGATTTAATCTCTGGGGATTTAATTGAATGTATGCTAATTGTGCTTTGTTAGCTGCGATTCTTAGTTTATTGGCTTTGTTGTAACCTGCTTTGTCATCGTCGGGATAACATACAATACCAGCGATATCATAAGATTTTAAGCATTGACAATATTGTTCTAGTTTGGCATCAGTCCATTGTGAACCCTGAAAGGTAGTGGTAAGTAAATTTTGTTGTCTAGCAGCATCAGTACATTTTTCTCCTTCAACTACTAAGATAAATTGGCCTTGACCATGTTTGATGATTTCTTCTTGATGGTAAACAGGCCAGGGTTTGTCACCAATTCCCTTCACACTGTCACCAAGAATATCCAGATGGTAAGGAATGGTGAGCTTTTTCTGTTCACCATCTTCTATAAATTCGTATCTAATTACATACTGTGTATCTGAGTATGTATAGATGATTTGTGATCCTCTACTGTTATGTTTCTTTTGCGGAATAGCACCAGGAGCAGGTAATTTGGCTAATTCAATGTTTTGGGGTAATGGTGCTGGTAATGGTGCTGGTAACGGATCTGGTTTTTTGGCAGGGGTGATCTGTTGGTAGTTGATTCTGCCATTGTCAATACCCGCTTGTTTTAAAGCATCTTCTAAGGGGTTAACAGCTTCTCTGATATCTTTTAGATGCTGTTTGTTGTCAGGATCTGCCCAACATTGGTACTTACCAGTTTTAATATCTACGGTTAATGAACCTTCACAGACTGGGCAAATATATCTATTTTTGCCTTTCTTGGGAGTGAGTCTGTCTAGGAAGTTCCTAATATCAAAGGTTTCTAGGTTCTTATTCATGCCACACCCCCACTAATTGCAATGGGTTGGCAAGAATTAGAAGAAAAATGTTTACACTTTTGTAATTTGCAGTCTATAATCAAAATATAAGACTGCCATGAATTAGTTTTCATAGCTGTCCTTATGCAATTGAGATTGAGACTGACGTGAATTAGTTCTCATGGTTTCTGGTTTGTTGATCCAGACCTTACTTAGGTTAGTTTTCCTAGGACGTAGACTAAGTAAAAAGCTGGGTTTGCTAATTTTTAGATTTTCTAAGCTCTCAAATTGTTGCCAAGACAGTTTGGGAGTTTTGATTTGTACTTGTAATCAAGGGTTATCATTCTTCTAAGAGTTATGAAGCATGATTGAAAAATTGACTACTGATTACAATCATACTATATCAAAGAAAACCAATTTCAGGAAAATTTATTTTTACTATTAAAATTTCTTAATCTGTATTGTACGTGTCTAAAAGCTTACGTACATGAGAGTTTTTACTATCCTTTGGTGATGTGGGGAATGCGATTCCTACGGAGCGCTTCGCTATCGCATATTTGTTGGGATGATAGGAGAGCGCTTATTTGTTGGGATGATGAGAGAGCGATCGCATATTTGTTGGATGATGAGCGATCGCTTATCTGTTGGGATAATGGGCGATCGCATATTTGTTGGGATGATGAGCGATCGCTTATCTGTTGAGATGATGGGAGAGCGATCGCTACAGGGTTTACTCTCAATGTTTTTATTACATTATTTGCAAGGGGTACAGGTTTAGTGTCGGGGTTTAATAATAGGTTTGACAAAGTTTGCTGTCGGGGTTTGTCGGGATTGAGCGATTATTATGGGGCGCTTTGCGATTTCTATGGGATGATAGGAGAGCGATCGCATATCTGTTGGGATGATAGGAGAGCGCATATTTGTTGAGATGATGAGCGATCGCTTATCTGTTGAGATGATGGGCGATCGCTTATTTGTTGGAATGATGAGCGATCGCTATCTGTTGGGATGATGGGCGATCGCTACAGGGTTTACTCTCAATGTTTTTATTACATTATTAGCAAGGGGTACAGGTTTAGTGTCGGGGTTTTAATAATGGGTTTGACGAAGTTTGCTGTCGGGGTTGAGCGATTTCTGTGGGGCGATTTGCGATCGCTACAGAGTGCTACAGAGTTTACTCTCATTGACAAAAGTATTTTTAACTATGATAAATAGTATAAATATTAAATTATTATAAATATTTGTACAAAGCTTACATTTTAGCTTTAAGTTCAAAATATCCAAATTTAGCCATTTTTTGTGGCTAATGAACCTAAAAGTCTCACTATAGTTGCTGTTGAGACCTAAAACAACATATTACATTATATGCCAAAATACAGCGTTAGCGAAGTTTTAGATATCATCAAAGCCCTGACAGCAGAAGAAATACTGGAATTACAACAGTCCTTATCTAGTGTCTTAAGTATGATTGCTACTGATGCTAAAGCCGTGGATTCCCATTCACAAAATATTGAAGGTATCACAATTGGCAACGGCAATGCCGGGATTGAATTTAATCAAACTCAAGCTGATAGGGGAAGTAATATAACCCAAACTCAAGCTACCCTTAACAATGTTGCTGAACTACGGGAAGTCTTAGCTTTTCTCTCAAAGTTAAAACAAGATATTGCAGCAAGTAATAATTTAAACGTAATCGAGAAAAAAACTTTAGAAGTTCCGATACAAACTATAGAAGAAGAATTAAAAAAACCAAATCCAGATAAAAATTCAGTTAAGGAATCACTTGAATTCCTCAAGAAGAGTTTAATAGGGGTGGCAGAATTAGCTAAACCAGTCTTGGAAATAGCTCCCTTAATTGCTAAGTTCTGGGGAGGAATATGAACTCAGAATTTCCCAATAGTCAGAATTCAAGTGAGCAAGATATTAGCCATGTCAAAATAGGCGATGGTAGCACTGTCACATTTAACCAAACTCAAATTATACAAATCACTGTTGCTGAGATAAAAAGTCGGCAATTTAAACTTAATTCACCTTACAAAAGTTTAAATAATTTTGAGCCTGAAGATAAAGATTTGTTTTTTGGGCGTGACCAATTTCTCACGGAGTTGGTAAATGAATTTGAACACACCAATTTAATTTTACTTTTAGGGGCTAGTGGTAGTGGCAAATCCTCCGTTGTTCGTGCCGGTTTAATTCCCTGGCTTATGAACGAATACAAACCAAATTTTTTCAATTTGACATTTAAACCAGGTAAAGACCCATTTGAATCTTTATATGTTAGTCTCTTTCCTAAATACGGACAAGAAAAAGCAAGTATTGCCCGTGAAGCTAAAGCAGACACACTAACTCAGGTTGTTAAAAGGTTGAAGGAAGAAACAAATTCTTACTGGTTGATATTTATTGACCAGTTTGAAGAGTTATTTACTAATAGTCATCCAGAAAAGAGTAAACAGTTTATTGAGAGTTTGGTGCAATTAAACAAAGATTCGCAACCTAATGTCAAAATCTTGGCAACCATGCGGGCTGATTTTTTTTACAAGTTAGGTGACTATTCTGGCCTGGTAGAAGCTATAGATAAGCATTGGCCAATGATTGCGAAAATGCAAAAAAACGAGTTGCGAATGGCAATTGAGCAACCTGCCGCCCATCATGGTGTTGTATTTGAAGATAATCTAGTAGATCAAATACTTGAAGATATCAAAGGTCAGTCAGGCTACTTACCATTGTTACAATATACCTTGAATCTACTTTGGAAAACGGAAGCAGAAACAGCCGATTTTCAAAACCACCGTACATTGAAGAAAAGCACCTATCAAACGTTGGGCGGTGTTACAGGTACGTTACAAAAACACTTGGATAAGGTTTATAATAAATTATCGTCGGATGAACAACAAGCAGCTAGAATAATCTTTTTAAAACTGGTTGGTATTAATAGAAATTCAACTTTTGATGAGGAATGGAAGCCTATTAGTAGAAGGGCTTTTATGTCTGAGTTCACTGGTAGTTGCGAAAAAGATGTCTTAGAAAAACTGATTAGTGAAAAACTTTTAGTGAGTAACCGCAAATCAGAAGCAGAAGTATCTACAGTAGAAATCGTTCATGAAAGTATCATTACTTCTTGGAATATACTGAAAAAATTAGTTGAAGAATATCATGAATCTATAGCCTTACGTAATCGGCTACAAGATGATGTACACCACTGGAAAGAACAAAAATCAGATAATGAACTATGGAGTGGATCAAAACTATTTCGTATTTTAGAATTAAGAGAAAAACAAAAATCTTTAGACTTACCCTTCTTTAATCAAGATGATATTGATTTTATTGACGCTAGTGAAAAATTATCTGTTCGCAAAAGGCGCAGAATCATTTTATCATTGAGCATTTTCTCTGGAATAGTTTCAATCTTAGCTTTATTAGCTGGATGGCAATGGCAGAATGCAGTTGGGAGTGAGATTAAAGCGATTAGTGCATCTTCAGTAACACTTTTATCCTCCAATCAAGAATTTGATGCCCTTGTAGAAGCAATTAGGGCAAGAGGAAAATTGCAGAGTTTGGTATGGGTAGACGATAAAACTCAAAATCAGGTCAACCAGAATTTAGAGCAGTCTGTTACTAAAGTGGTTGAATACAACCGATTGAGCAGTCATGAAAATGCTGTATGGGCAGTTGCTTTTAGCCCTGATGGACAAACCATTGCTTCCGCTAGTGGAGACACAACAATTAAACTCTGGAGTCGAGATGGCAGTTTATTAAAGACCCTTGAAGGACATAAAGGTACTGTATGGGCAGTTGCTTTTAGCCCTGATGGACAAACCATTGCTTCCGCTAGTGGAGACACAACAATTAAACTCTGGAGTCGAGATGGCAGTTTATTAAAGACCCTTGAAGGACATAAAGGTACTGTATGGGCAGTTGCTTTTAGCTCTGATGGACAAACCATTGCTTCAGCTTCTGATGACACAACAATTAAACTCTGGAGTTTAAATAGTTCGTTGGTGAAAACTCTCAAAGGACATCAGGGTGCAGTTCGGGGAGTTGTATTTAGCCCCAGTGGCAACACTATTGCCTCAGCCAGTGCAGACAAAACAATTAGACTTTGGAATCGTAACGGTCTTTTACTCAAGATTCTTAACCGTCAAGGTCACACTGATGAAGTTGCAGGGGTAGCATTGAGTCCTGATGGTAAAACAATTGCTTCAGCAAGTTGGGATAATACTGTCAAACTTTGGAGTCGTCAATACGGTAGATTGTTGAAGACTTTAGATGGTCATAACAATCGAGTTGTAGGGGTAGTATTCAGTCCTGATGGTAAAACAATTGCTTCAGCAAGTTGGGATAATACTGTCAAACTTTGGAGTCAAGATGGAAAATTGCTGAAAACTTTAAATGGCCAAGATAAAGTTTACGGAGTTGCATTTAGTGCTGATGGTAAGGTACTTGCCTCAACAAGTGAAGATAAAAACATTAAACTTTGGAAGTTTGAGAATCCATTGATGCGAACTCTTGATGGACATGATAAAGACGTAATTGCAGTGCGTTTTAGCCGCGATGGTCAAATTATCGCATCAGGTTCTGATGACAAAACTATCAAACTTTGGAATATTGACGGTTCTTTGCAGAAAACTCTTAAAGGACATAAAGCTGGTGTATTGGGCTTAGATTTTAGCTCTGACAATCAAATCATAGCTTCAGCTTCTGATGATAAAACTATCAAACTTTGGAATCTTGATGGCTCTTTGAAGAAAACTCTTGAAGGGCATAAAGATGCAATTTGGGCAGTTGCCTTTAGCCCTGATGGACAAACCATCGCGTCAGGTAGTGCAGATAAAAGCGTTATTTTGTGGAGTATTGATGGTAAAAAGATTACTACACTCAACGGTCATGAAAACCAGGTCAGGGACGTTAAGTTCAGCCCTGATGGGTATACTATTGCCTCTGCCAGCCTAGACAAAACTATCAAACTCTGGAATATTGATGGCACATTGCAACATACCTTAAATGGACATGAAAATGTTGTGCTAGGAATCTCTTTCAGTCCAGATGGCAAGACCATTGCTTCGGTAAGTTGGGATAATACGGTCAAACTTTGGAAAACAGAGGACGGTACTCTGCTGAGAACTTTAAAAGGACACAGTGAAGGCGTTATTGGGATATCTTTTAGCCCAGATGGTAAGATGATTGCCTCAGTCAGTGCAGACAAAAGCATCAAAATTTGGAATACTGATGGCATCTTGCTTGCAACTTTAAGAGGACATAGCAAAGGAGTTAGAGCAGTTTCTTTTAGTCCTGACGGTAAAACTATTGCTTCAGCAAGTGAAGACAGGACTGTGATTCTGTGGAATAAGGAATATGCTTTGGAAGATCAATTAAGAATTGCGTGTGATTGGGTAAGAGATTATTGGAGAAATAATTCTAATGTTCGTAAAAATCTTAGAGGATGTCGTTGAGACAGTAATTTCTGACACAAATAACAATTAGGAATAAAACAAAAATATGAAATACTACTCATTATTGACAATTTACAGTGAAACTGCTCATGTGAATTTTAGATTTAAACCAGTAATTTAGCTGAAAAAAATATTAAATTTGTGTGTTTAAATATTTTTAAATCTATACTATATCTAAAGCGTTCTTACTCAAATTATCAATTGAGATCATGAAAAATTCTGTATCAAAAAAACCCACATTAGGTAGTTTAATTGCTTGGGTAAAAATTCCAGCAATTATCTTATTAACTAGTCCCTATACAGCATTTGGTGTTCAATCACCTTCTACTATCTCAAAACCAACAAGCAGCTTAACTTATGATAAATTTGAAATAAGTCAAAACTGGCCTGTTGCGTGTCAAAGAAATAATTTTACACAAGATTTCTTGTATGCATTGGCAGTAAGGGAAACAGGCTCATGGGAAACTCCTTATAATACAAGTAATGGACAGGGTGCGTATGGTAAATATCAATTTACGAATATTTTGCTTAGAGCGCTTGGATATCAACGTCAAGGCAGATGGACAGGAAAGAACGGAGTTTATACTACCGCAGAATTCCTTAGTAATAAAAATAATGTACAAGAAATAGCTATCCGTGAAGCTTTTTTACTGAATTGGAATAGTATAGAGAATAAACTTCGACAAAGAGGACGTTCTCTGAAGAATTACTTAGGACGTACAATAGGAGGTGCAACCATAACTTCTAGTGGAATTCTTGCAGCTGCCCATGTAACGGGTGACGTAACTGTTGTTAACCTATTACTTACAGGACGAACATCTTCTGATTCAAATGGCACTACTAATCTATGTTACTTAAAAGAATTTGCTGGATATAGATTACCTAGATTCTGACTTTGGCTATTTTATATAGCTCAAAAATTTGTAATAGTGAACTTGCACATTTGGGATGCTCCTGCATAAAAGTTACCTATTATCTAACTTGTTTGTTGGCAAGCTAAATAAGGCTTGCTGACAATTATTAAGTGACAAAATTTGACAGGATGTTTTAGCTATCATTTCCGCATTTGGTTTATTCTCCGAAGGATTTCCATCTGGCTGCTTTTGTAAGCTCCATAACATTAATCCACCAGCATTGTTATTAACAACAGCCTGTGCTAAACTACTAACTTTTGACAAAGTATAAACATTACCTCCCCAGCCTTCAGGTGGTACTTGAATTCCCATAAATACTTTGCCTTTAAAATAATTTTGATAAGCTGCTAATGCATCTTGGGGATTATAACTGAGACCTGCGTCGTAAGACATAACGTGCAGTTGGTCAATCATTTTACTTTCGGGTGAGCGTAGCAGATTCAACATCAAACCTGTTTTCGCTCCTTGAGGTTGAGCATTAGCCCATTTGCCTTCACCATAAGCACCAATGCTCCAAGCTGCTACTGTAACTAAGTATGGCTTGGGTAATACCTTACGAATTTGACTAACAACACGACGAAATTCTACATCGGATGTACATGATATTTTACCCTTTGAAGATGAACACTGGGAATTAGTAGGCTCGTAATCAATATCAACACCATCAAACCCAAAATCTTTAACAACATTAGAAATGGCTGTAGGATTTAGTTGAGCAAAATTTGTGTAAGTAAGTCCACCAAAAGCTACCAGCACTTTAGTCTTAGGATTACGTTGCTTCAAAAGTGCGATCGCTTTTTTAACAACTAAGCCATCTGCACTAAATTGTAAACCTGTTTCTGCCAAATTTTTATTACCTTGATATGTAGTATCTGGCTTCATGAAAGATACAATCACCATGTTGACATAAGGAGGCAAAGTAGTTAGTTGTAACTGTTTAGGGTCGCTACTTTTCCTTTCAGACCAACTCTGAAAATAGCCTACGAAAGAGAATTGGCTTACTGGGTTTGGAGCAGAGAATAATCCTGTTGTACCTAATAATATTAGAACTAAGGTTAAGCAGAACGTAGTTAAAAATTTCCAACCAATAGAGTTTGACATTTGATAATTTCCTCAGATTAAATACAAATTTTGATGTTACTACTTTTGAGTAAAAACTATAAATGTATAAACAAATTTAATGTATTCAATCATATTTGCATGAAAATATAAATAACAATCATAAATAATATAATTGTTGTCTGCTAACGCAGACATAACTAAGAAACAAAAATTTACGTCCTCCATGTTTATTTACTGACTTGATTAACCACGTGAAATTCACAGAACAGGCTAGACTGTGCCGAATCGGGAGTTTTGTACGCTAAGAAAATTTCAAAAAAGTTGAAAGCCTTGACTATCAATGACTATCAATAGTTTCATAAAATATCATCCGAATGAAATTTTTTGTATTTTAGAACAATGGTCGTTAAAAAATTCCCAAAGAGTTGAACGCTAACAATCTTTAATGGCAAGGCTTTGGGCGATTGCTCCGATTTCTTAGCGTACAAAATTCCTAAATTGGCACAGTTTAGCCCAATACTAATAACTTGATTTCAAAGAGCGATCGCCCCCCACATTTTATATTTCCGCGTCTTTGACACCCAATACTAATAATTTTATTTCAAAGAGCGATCGCCGCATTTTCCCCCAAGAACCATAAGTATTAGCCTTGATTTTATCTAATTCAGATTGTTTAGCTAAATATCCCTCAGTATTATTGTTGCCACGAATGTAGCGTAATTCAAATACTTTAAATTGATCAATAGCTCTTGCTCCTACAACTTGAGCTATTTGAAAATCAGTTTTACCTTCATCGAATTTCACCAGAGCTACTGCCACTTTTTCTCTAGTCATATCTGCAAGTTGCGCTCTAGCTCGTTGTAATTCCGCTACTTTAATTTGGAGATCGGAGATGGCGATAGCGAAGCGCGGGAGATAATACTCCCCCTCGACCTAACTTTACCCCTAAATCACTTATTTTCCCAGTTGGTTTAAATTTCGCTTTCTTCTAGCGTCTCTCTTTTGCTGTGCTTTATTTAGTTTCTCAAGTTGTTTAAATCTAGGAGAAGTAGTAAAATTTAAGGATATGGGGTTCTGTGTATCAGTCGCTTTTATAGTTTTAGGAGAGATATCTGTGATATCCTTTAAACCAAATTTGACAAGCACTTCATCATAATCTCCTATCACATCCTCATCAACACACCCTGCTTGAAAAGCTCGCTCAATTAAAGGTAAACAATCTATTGCATTCATATCAGAAAGCACCCAGACAATATGACCGTTAAACTCAGGATCATTTTCTCTAAAAGATTCTAAATGTTGAGATAAAGAAGTAACACAATGCTGGTAATGCTCTGGATAGACAGAGGCAATAGTTTTAATAGTTAACATAGCTGTAATTCGGGGAAATTGCCCATGAGAATCATTAGCGATATAAGTAGAAAGTGCCGGAATTACAGGTAAACCAATCAGGCTTAAAACATTTTTTAATTCTTCATCCAAAATGAACAATACTTCATTATTAAAATCAAAATCATCAAGTTTGGATAATAAGCTAATTAACGGCTCAATTGCTGCTTCTACTCGGAATTTTCCTAATATACGTATTGCATGAATTGGTGCATATTCAAATAAACCACTTTCATCAGACAAAAGCGCGTTATGGTCTATATTGTAAAAATCTTCATCAGTTGCTAAACTGATCAACTCAGGAATATGTTCAGTAGTAATACCTAATTTCTCATAATTAGGCCATTTATCTGGTGATAATTTCCCTGTCCCTTCTTGATAATTAAACAATTGAGCAACAGTCTCGGAATAACTATTTTGTGACATACAAATCAAAGTTGAATTTTAATACTGTTTGCATAGATTTATTAATTTGATTCTAACGCAAAACAACAACTATTGAACCAATGTTGAAACCTATATCCCACATTCCGCACTTCATTTTGTAGTACAGGTACAAGTGTAATAAGTAACAGAAATAGCTTAAACATAAACACATAACTAAGTTGGCAATAAATACAGCGGTTTCCGCTCTTATGAGGTACAAAGTTGAATCATGAAACTCTTGTAGTGCGGGCATACTTCGACAAGCTCAGTACAAGTCTTGCCCGCTAATGGTGTACCTCATAACACCGAGAAGTGCTGTATAGACAGTAATATAAAAATTGCCAACAAATTGAAATTAATAAGGTATTGACAATAAATTCAGAAGAAAAAATGAGTCTGAAGGAAATCAAAATACCAAAAAATATGAATTACCAAAAAGAAGAATTTGAGAGTAAAAACTTAGATCACTTAGGAATAATAGATGAAATAGGAATAGTAGAAAAAATTAATAAGCTATTCTTAGTAAATAGTAGAGAGAAAGTAAATACAGGCGAAGTAGTTAAAGCAATCATTCTGAATTAACTAGGTTTTGTATCAACGACAGGCTCAGTACAAGTCCTGCCCGTCCTTGATAATTAGGGGACTTTTCGGCCCGCACCACAAGAAATTTTTGAGTATTTTTTTAATTGGAAGTCCCTAATCGTAGGCATACCTCCCATCTTTCACTATAGCTATATCTACTATTGCTCCAATAAATGCCCCTAGAATATCCGGTGCTAATTCCCTAGTAATCCTGCTAAATGCCTGATAACCAATAGTTTTAGCCACTTCTAGCAGTTCCTGGACAACTTCTGGAGGCGGGTTGTCTTTGATTAGGGGTAAATAGTCATTGACTAAGGATTTTTCATCGTCTGACAGGTCAGAAAAATTATTACTACCCCTATATAGAGCTTCTATTAGGACTAGTAATATTTTTTTGAGGGCATTGAACCCACCAAATTTACTAGCTATTTTAGAAATATAGGGCTGTGATAATTTGCTTATTTTAGCAACGGCTTTTTGTGTACATTTAATCCCTGTGTCTATACATTGCTTAAATGCTCCTAATAGATAATATCTGCTTACCTGTTCTCTATCACCTGCTGTTGGTGTAATTTCAAAAGCAGTGGTTTTGGTTAAGGTTGCACCGGGGTAATAATCCAGTAGGTAACTGAGATCATCATTACTGGTAAGATAAATTGTTAGTGCTTCATCAGGGCGACGGTTTGCTCGTAGTCTGCCTCCCATCTGAATAATCTCTGCTTTCACTAAATGCTCTATATATTCCTGAAATTGGGGATTATCTTTACTAGTGTCGTAATCCCCTGTTAAAGTTGCGTATTTAGAAGCTACAGCCCCTATATCCTGATAAGGTGAACCAATAGCAAATAAAGCATCGTGATTCATGTATTTATTAGTACCGCGATTATCCTTAAACCAGTAACCTTCACCATCTTGTTTGTGTTTGAGGTGGTCAATGACTCCTAAATTTTGATGATTAGATGCTAATGCTGTTTTTGTGGCATCTAATTGTTTAACTTTTGATTTACTTCTGTCTTTACCACATAATCCTAAATCAGTAATTTGTACTACTTTTAGATTTGAGTAGTTAGGTAATTTTTCACAGATGACTAATATCTCACTGGCATCTATTCCTAATTCAAAGGCTACTGTTTTCCGGGTAGCAGTTGCATCCAGTAAAAACACATTTTGGAATTTACTTAGTACCTCTAATTGTCTGGTGTTTTTTGTGGTAATGATTAGCTTGTGATGTTTAATCCTCAATGCCCCAGGACTAATATTAGCAATGATTTCTAATAATGGCGTTAACCAATTCACTATTAGGTTATCTAATAATTCATGGGATTCTTGACTTGCTTCTTTACCGAATGTATAACGAATATATTTTAAGGTTTTGCGGCTTATCCCCTTCCTTTCACTTGTGTCAATTCCATCTAAGGATACGCTATCAGCAGCTTGAAAGATATCTTCTAAATCAGGCGATAGCACCTTTAAATCCTCAATGATATTGGAGATAATGTTATGGTCAATGTCTCCAAATATAGACCTTACTTGATTATGATTATAACCATAGTAATTTTCTTTATGCTTGGAAGATAAATATTGCTCCAATGGTGAGATAAAATCTTTGATTTGTTTCCATACTTCAGGTAAATGTCTAGCAATTTCTCCTAAAGTCTTTTGGTAATCTGTTAATGATAATTCTGTAGTTTCCACTAGATTAATTTGACGACTAGATTCATCTACAAAAGCTAGGGATTTTTCGGGTATTTCTGATGGTAATGAATCAATATGGCATCTGATTCTATCTTTCATCAGTGCCTCACGCCGATCTCTCCTGAAAGTTGCACCAGCTATTTTATCTAATATATTACCTTCAAAATCTACACCTTGACAATTGGCTTTGAATTTACAAGTATGACAAATGGGATTTAATGATGATTCACTATTTGATTCTTGATGATAGCCTTTAGATGCTAATTTATGAAATAAAGGTGTTTTGTGACAATTCCCGGAAATATTGGCTTCTTGATTTTGAGGCCAGTTAATGGTGGGATTACCCAAGGGGGTTAAGTTGTTCTCATCTGCATACATTCCATTATTTCTAACTGGTAAATCTGTGTAGTTTTCTTCTATTGATTTAGTGGTCGGATTGCGGTGTTCATTGGATATGTACCACAATTTATTGACTTGTAACCATTCTGGTATAGTTTCTCCTACAAAGTTGGATTTACCAGCCCCAGCACTGGACATATCCAAGATATATTTTTTGCCACTTTGAATACTTTGATTGTAGGTTTCTAATCTATTAGCAGAATCAAACCATATATCAACATCTAAATTACTCCTAGATGATTGTTGAAGTGGAATAGATGTTGGGATAGATGCTGGGATAGATGCTGGTATAGATTGTGGTATATGTGCTTGCTTGAGCAGGGTTTCGATAAATAGTTTACATTCCCAATCTTCCCTAGATATTTCCTGATTAACAGGTTGTTTTCCTACTGCTAATATGGCATCTATGTATGTATTCAGATATTCTTTATAAGCTGTCTGAATTTCATTCTCTAGTAGTTGTCTACTGTATAATCCATCCGCTATTAAATCAGCGATATCATAGCCGTCTGTACTATCTGGATTTAATCTCTGGGGATTTAATTCAATGTATGGTAATTGTGCTTTGTTGGCTGCTATTCTTAGTTTGTTAGCTTTGTTGCAACCTGCTTTGTCATGGTCAGGATAATATACAATACCAGCGATATTATGAGATTTTAAGCATTGACAATATTGTTCTAGTTTGGCCTCTGTCCACTGTGAACCCTGAAAGGTAGTGGTAAGTAAATTTTGTTGTCTAGCAGCATCAGTACATTTTTCCCCTTCAACTACTAAAACAAATTGGTTTTTACCATGTTTGATGATTTCTTTTTGATGGTAAACAGGCCAGGGTTTGTCACCAATTCCGTTCACACTGTCACCAAGAATATCCAGATGGTAAGGAATGGTGAGTTTTTTCTGTTCACCATCTTCTATAAATTCGTATCTAACTACATACTGTGTATCTGAGTATGTATAGATGATTTGTGATCCTCTACTGTTATGTTTCTTTTGAGGAACAACACCAGGGGCGGGTAATTTGGCTAATTCAATGTTTTGGGGTAATGGTGCTGGTAATGGTGCTGGTAAAGGATCTGGTTTTTTGGCAGGGGTGATCTGTTGGTAGTTGATTCTGCCATTGTCAATACCTGCTTGTTTTAAAGCATCTTCTAAGGGATTAACAGCTTCTCTGATATCTTTTAAATGCTGTTTGTTGTCAGGATCTGCCCAACATTGGTACTTACCAGTTTTAATATCTACGGTTAATGAACCTTCACAGACTGGGCAAACATATCTATTTTTGCCTTTCTTGGGAGTGAGTCTGTCTAGGAAGTTCCTAATATCAAAGGTTTCTAGTATTTTATTCATGCCACACCCCCACTAATTGCAATGGGTTGGCAAGAATTAGAAGAAAAATGTTTACACTTTTGTACTTTGCAGTCTATAATCAAAATATAAGACTGCCATGAATTAGTTCTCATGGTCGTTAGTCCGGTGATCCAGACCTTTTACTTAGCTGCTTTCCACGGCGAGGGTAAGTAAAGAACTGGGTTTGCTAATTTTGAAATTTTCTAAGCTCTCAAATTGTTTATAACACAGTTTGGGAGTTTTGATTTATACTTGTGATCAAGGGTTATCATTCTTCAAAGAGCTATAAAGCATGATTGCAAGATTGACTACTGACTACGATTATAGTATATCAAACAAAATCTATTTCAGGAAAATTTATTTTTCTTTCTAAAATATGTTAATTTATACCACAATAGTCTAAAATTATATGTATATCAATATTTTCTTTACTAAACTTTTTGATAATTACTTTCAGTAAAAAGGAGATTAAGGTAATGGGCGAGGCTAGAAGGCGTAAGCAATTACTACAAGATCCAAACTACAAAATTTCTATCATAGCCAAACAGTTGGCAGCAAGTTTAAATCGTTCTCCCGTCCTAAAAATAGTTATTTTAGCATTTTTATCAGAAGCTTTAGTATACGAATTAGAGCCTAATTTGGTGTCTGAAATTTTGTTTGAAAAAGTTACTGAGTGGTTAGATAAGAATAGTAATATAGTCGAGTTAGCAGAACTACGATCAGGTTGTTTTATACCCACAGATGAACTCGTAGATAAGCTACTTGATATATTAATAATTATGTCTATGGGATCACCAAAGGCATCATCAGAAATAGGTATTGAGCCGAGATACGTGTAAAAACCTGCAAGATGGTCTGGAAATGCCTACTGTGTCTAGCTTTCAACAATTTTTCCCCCCATCCTTATAAGGTTTTCCACACAGAGGACAAAACTTATACCTCAACGACACCACCAACTCACCACAATTAGCACAACTAGACCGTAATTGCGTACCGCATAGATAACAAAACCTAGCCCGAACATTTCCCCACATTGAATCCACAACGCCACCAGGATTCCAACATTGGGGGCAAAACTTAATCGCTGCCATTACCAGAACCTCTTCTCCCCTGACAACAGCCTGCAAATACTCAACAGGCACAGACAAAGCCAAAGCAAGACCGCCAAGAGTTTTATGGCTAAGTTTCCTTGTCAATCCCCGTTCAATCTTCCCCACAGAGCGAGAATGAACACCAGCCGCATTCGCCACCTCAAACTGAGTTAAATTGAGTTCCTTTCTCATCCGCAAAACATAGTCGGACAGAGATTCTCCAGGTTTTGGAGTTTTAAAAGTATCCATAAAACACTGCCAATATTTCTCCCTAAAAGATATATAATTTAGGAATAAATAACCTTGCTAAAAACACACAAATTTCCGTGAAGCAAGCTGTCACATTAGCCACCGTTGCCGTCAAATTTTTAGAACGGACTGGACTAGCACCCAGTACCATTAAAACCTACGAACTAACCCTCTTAAACTTCCTAGCAGAATATGGAAGTTGGCTAATCGAAATAATCAGTAAGCAAACATTAATAGAGTATCTAGATAGCCTCTCACATTTAAAATACACAACCCACCATAAGCATCAAGCAATACTGCAAAGTCTATTTAACTTCGCCGTCCAACAAGAGTATATAAAAATCAACCCAATTCAGGGATTAAAACAGCGTCCCCCACAACGAGAAAAAGGCGAACATAAAAGCGATACTCTCATAAGATATCTAACACCAGACCAGCTAAATATCCTCTATACAGCAACCAAAGATGACTTGCGACTATCAGCAATAATTCATCTATTGCATCGCACAGGATGTAGAATAGGAGAGCTTTTAGCACTGAATTTATCAGACCTAGATATCAAAAATCAGAAATTTCAGGTATTGGGAAAAGGCAACAAACAAAGGTGGTGCTTTTATAGCAATGATGCCGCCCAATCACTAAATAAATATTTCCAACACACACGACATAAAAATATCAACGCATTGTTTACAGCACAACATCCAGTTACCCTCAAAGTCAGTAGAATTAGCTATCATACATTGCATGATTATTGGCGAGAAATTACCAATACCAATCCCGAATTAACCGGGGTACGCATTCATGATTTACGCCATACTTATGCTACAGAACGAGTAGGATTAATCAGCATAGAAGAATTACGTTCACTCATGGGACATGAAAGCATTCAAACCACATTACGCTACCAGAAAGTTACCTCCCAAAAAGCCGAATCAGCCGCCCGTCACGCCTTAAATATGCTGATTAATCCAGAACTACAAAGCTGAACTGAGTCACCATAACATTCATAATTATTGACAACTTTTTGAGCGAAAAAACAACATTTTTATCGGCATTGTCAATTTCTACCCAAAAGAATATAAAATACTCTTTGGTAGGGGAGTGAGGGATAAAACCATTTTGAGTAATCTTAGTATTATATAAGACTCGTATTTGATTTATAAACGGGTTTTCAGATTAAAGCCTTGTTGAAACAGTATATTTTCAAAATTTCCACTAGATTATTATATGTTTTAAATATTACTTGAATGACATCAATTGACCGTACCGCTTATCCCAAATTTAAACAATTTCCTGACCCCAAAGAACTGGCAGAACTTTACACTCCAACACCTACAGAAATCAAGTTTGTCAAGTCTAAAACCAAGAACCATGAAGGATTGCTACGGTTAATGGTGATGTTGAAATCCTTTCAACGTCTAGGATATTTCCCTCATCCTGAACAGATCCCAATTGCGGTAATTAAACATTTACGGTCGTGTTTAAAGTTACAAGACTCAGTAAAAGCAATACCCTCCGAACGCCAACGTCATACCTATAAAAATATTATTCGGGAGTATTTAGGAGTCAAACAATATGATAAAACAGGTCAAAGATTAATAGCCACATTAGTTGCAGAAGCAGCCCAAATTAAAGACCACCCTGCTGATTTAATCAATGTGGCAATTGAGGAATTAGTGAAAGAACGATACGAATTACCAGCATTTAGCACCCTTGACCGATTAATTCGCCACATTCGGTCAATGGTCAATAATCGGTTATTTACACTTTGTTCTCAAGGACTTTCAACTACCGAACAAATTTATTTAGACCAATTGCTCGTGGTGATAGACAAGGAGGAGGATAATGAAAATGCCACCCTGAATTTATTAAAATCGCCACCTAAAAGTGCCAAACTAAATGGGATGAAACTCCTGCAAAACAAGTTTGATATGCTCATGACTTTTGGAGATGCCAAGCGATTACTACAAAATATTACTCCTACCAAAGTTAGACATTTTGCTGCTTATGCTAGAACTTTAGATATCACAGAATTTCAAGATATTAATTTACCCAAACGGCGGACATTGCTATTATGTCTATTGTACGAAGCACAGGTAAAAACTCGTGATTATCTGGTTGAGATGTTTATTAAACGTATTTTGAAGATTCAAAATAATGCCAAACTGCGATTGCAGGAACTCCGGGATAAACATCTGACAGAAACATCAGAGTTGTTAGCAACATTGGGACAAGTATTACAAGCATCCAAACAAGCCAAGGAAACCAAGGATAATGCTGTATTTGGAGAACAGGTGCAGTCAATTTTGGATGAACATGGTGGGGCAGAATTGCTGATACAAAAATTAGATGAAATTGCGGCGTACAATACCAATAACTATTTACCATTAATGTGGCGGTTTTATGCTGCCAACCGCAAAGCACTGTTTAGTTTAGTGCGTTCTCTAGATATTCTCTCTACTTCTGCGGATGAATCAGTGATTGCAGCTTTGCAATTTGTGTTAGATCATGAACACAAACGTTCTAAATATTTGCCTTTTGATATCAATTTGGATTTTATTAGTAATAACTGGCGGGCGCTAGTCGTCGCCGAAATTGATGACACCGAGGTTTTGGTACGTCAGCAATTAGAAATTTGCATCTTTTACAATTTGGCGACTGAATTTAAAACGGGAGATGCCTGTGTTGTGGGGTCGGAAAGCTACGCGGATTTCCGCGAACAATTATTAAGTCCTGTTGAGTGTGAACCATTAATAAAAGATTACTGTAACTTAATTGGTTTTCCGGCTAATCCAACGGATTTTGTCGAACATTTACGCTTATGTTTAACACAAGTTGCTGAGAAAGTAGATAATATTTGTGCTGTTGATAAACAATTTACAATTAATAAGGAGGGCGACCCTGTATTAAAGAAACCACCATCATTTACTCAACCCCCAGAGGTGGATTTATTGGAGTCGAAAATCCGGGCGCTGATGCCGGAACGGAGTATTTTAGATATATTGTGCAATGTTGAGCATTGGTTAAATTGGACTAGACATTTTGGTTTGATGTCGGGAAGTGAAGCCAAAATATCTGACCCAGGGGAACGTTATATTTTTACTACTTTTGGTTACGGTTGCAATCTTGGACCTAATCAAATGGCTCGTCATTCGGGGGGTATGGTGACTGCCCATGAAATTTCTTATACTAACCGTCGTCATGTTAGTGCTGCCAAGATTGAAGCGGCAATTCGGGATGTTATTAATGCTTATAATCGGTTTACTTTACCTTCTTGTTGGGGGACAGGGAAAAAGGTGGCAGCGGATGGCAGTAAGTTTGAGATATACGAGAATAATTTACACAGTGAGTATCATATTCGTTACGGTGGTTATGGTGGTATTGCCTATCATCATGTCTCGGATAAATACATTGCTTTGTTTACTCACTTCATCACTTGTGGGGTTTGGGAAGCGGTTTATATTTTGGATGGGTTGTTGAAAAATCTTTCGGATATTCAGCCGGATACGTTGCACGCAGATACTCAAGGTCAGTCTGGACCTGTGTTTGCTATTTCCTATCTTCTGGGTATTAAGTTGATGCCACGTATCCGTAATTGGCAGGATCTTAGTTTTGTGCGTCCTGGTACGGATGTGAGCTATCAGCATATTGAGCCACTGTTTAAGGGTGTGGTGAATTGGAGTTTAATTCAGACTCATTGGTCTGACATGATGCGGGTGGTGCTGTCAATTAAGGCTGGGAAGGTGATGCCTTCGACGTTGTTACGTAAGTTGGGGAGCTACAGTCGCAAAAATCGTCTTTATCAAGCTTTTCAAGAGTTAGGTAAGGTGGTGCGGACTATGTTTCTGCTGGATTATATTTCTAATGTTACTTTGAGACGGGAAATTACGGCGGTAACAAATGTTGTGGAGATGTATAATGGTTTTCTGGATTGGGTATTTTTTGGTAAGCAAGGGATGATTACTGAGAATGATCCGATTGAGCAGGAAAAGCGGTTAAAGTATTTGGATTTGGTGGCCAGTGCGGTGATTTTGCAAAATACGGTGGATATGTCGTTGGCGATTCAAAAGTTGATGTCACAGGGTGAGGTGATTCCTATGCGATACCTTGCTGCTTTGAGTCCTTATATTACAAGACATATCAAAAGATACGGTGATTATGTGGTGAATTTACATAATATTCCTCAACCTTTGGAGTCGGCGATTAATCTTCCTCCAGAAATCTTTGAAATGTAGACACAGCAAGCGTTTCCAGACCATCTTGCAGGTTTTTACACGTATCTCGGCTCAATACCATTTATAGCTCCATTTTACTATGTCTATAATTTCGTTTTTTACTTTAATTGATTAGTCTAACTTATAATTGTTTCTTGAATATCTTCTTTCACTTATCTATTGACCTCTCCAGGTGGTGTGCATTCTTATTGCTTCTTATTGAGAATAGATTTTGATGACATTTTTGGTGATTTACTGTTTCTCAAATGCCTTTTTTCACTTTATCTGTTTGTTTTGATGCTCCCTTTGATTTTCATCTCCGTAATTTCCCTCTGTAACATTTTGGGGTGCGGAATGTGGGTTTTAATGCTACTTATTCTCATTAAGCATCTTAATTTTTGAATTGACTTTAGTTATTATGTACTACTTTAAGGGCTTTTTTGATCTGTGACAGTTTGGGGTGCGGAATGTGGGTTGAATATCTCCTTTCACTTATTCATTGACCTCTCCAGGTGGTGTGCATTCTTATTGCTTCTTATTGAGAATAGATTTTGATGACATTTTTGGTGATTTACTGTTTCTCAAATGCCTTTTTTCACTTTATCTGTTTGTTTTGATGCTCCCTTTGATTTTCATCTCCGTAATTTCCCTCTGTAACATTTTGGGGTGCGGAATGTGGGATCAAACCCACATTCCGCACCCCAAACTGTCACAGATCAAAAAAGCCCTTAAAGTAGTACATAATAACTAAAGTCAATTCAAAAATTAAGATGCTTAATAAGAATAAGTAGCATTAAAAGGGACGTGGTGTGATAAAGTGAAACTTGGTAACAAAAGAAAAAAATGAATTGATAACCAAATAAGAAATAATTGATGACAACAGAAGTATTAGAGGAAACTGTTGTGAAATTAAAACCTCAAGAAATAGAAATTGAGAACATAGACCATCTAGGGATAGTAGCAGGAATCATAGATTCAATCGGAATAGTAGAAATAATAAATGAATTAATAGGAGTCGAAAAAGACGAAAAAGTAAATGCAGGTCAAGTGGTAAAAGCCATGATAATAAACGGGTTAGGATTTGTCTCCAAACCGTTATATATGTTTCCCAAATATTTTGAAACAATCGCCTGTGAGCATTTAATAGGAGCAGGAGTAAAACCAGAATATCTCAACGACGATAAATTGGGGAGAGTCATGGATAAACTGTTTATAAAAGGCTTAGATACAATCTTTTTTATCATAGCCTTAAAAGCTGCTCAAAAATTTGGAGTATCACTATTAACATCACATCTAGACTCATCATCAATGCACGTGCATGGGCAGTATAACACTAGCTTACCATTCGTAATATTTGAGAGTCAAAAAGTAGGAAATAACCAAGAATTAGAAGAATTAGCAGTAAAATCACCAAAAGAAATAACCATCACCTACGGTTATTCTCGTGACCATCGTCCAGACTTAAAACAGTTTATCATAGAAATGATATGTTCAGGAGATGGAGACATCCCAATATTTTTAAAACTAGCATCGGGAAACCAAGCTGACTCATCATGTTTTGGTAAAATAGCAGTAGAATATCACAAACAATTAGAAGTTAATAGTCTCATAGTAGCTGACTGCGCCTTATATACAGAATCAAACCTGAAAATGATGTCAGATTTACAGTGGTTATGTCGAGTACCATTAAGCATAAAAGCAGCAAAAACATTAATATCAACATTAGCAGAATCAGAATTTATTGATAGTACAATACCAGGATATAAATTAGCATCAAAAATCCAAAATTATGCAGGGATAGAACAAAGATGGTTAGTAGTGCAAAGTCAAGAAAGAAAAGAATCAGACCTGCATAAGCTCACACAAAAAATTACCAAAGCAGAATCAAAAGCTGTGCAAGATTTGAAAAAGTTATCACAAGAGAGATTTGCATGTGTTGCAGATGCTATCAAGGCATTATCAAAATTATCAAAACAATTCAAATATCATCAAATTCACGAAAGTACGGTGACTCAAGTAAAATCTAATAAAAAAGATACTTCAGGAGAAATATCTTACCAAATATCAGCTACAGTCTCCCAGGATGAAAGTAAAATTAATACAGAATTGCTGAGTGCGGGACGTTTTATTATTGCGACAAATGTTTTAGATTCACAGGAACTAAGCAATGATTCTATGCTCAGGGAATATAAAGCCCAGCAGTCATGTGAGAGGGGGTTTGGTTTTCTCAAAGACCCATTATTTTTTGCCGACAGTATTTTCCTCAAAAGTCCTGAGAGAATAGAGTCTTTGGGAATGATTATGGGTTTATGTCTACTGGTTTATACTTTGGCTCAACGTCATATTAGAAATGCTCTTTTGGAGTCTAAATCAACAATTAAAAATCAATTAGGCAAAGCAACTAATCGTCCTACTTTACGCTGGATTTTTCAATGCTTTCAGTGTATTCATTTGGTTACACTCAATCAGGAGAAACATATTTCTAATTGGAATAAGGACAGAGATTTTATCTTGAGTCTTTTACCAGATGATTGTTTACGTTACTATCAATTAGTCAGCTAATTATCATCTCTATCAATTTAATTTCTCTTGTAAAGATGAGCTAATCTCTTTGATTTATAGCTCCATTTTACTATGTCTATAATTTCGTTTTTTACTTTAATTGATTAGTCTAACTTATAATTGTTTCTTGAATATCTTCTTTCACTTATCTATTGACCTCTCCAGGTGGTGTGCATTCTTATTGCTTCTTATTGAGAATAGATTTTGATGACATTTTTGGTGATTTACTGTTTCTCAAATGCCTTTTTTCACTTTATCTGTTTGTTTTGATGCTCCCTTTGATTTTCATCTCCGTAATTTCCCTCTGTAACATTTTGGGGTGCGGAATGTGGGATCAAACTGCACCCTCTAGATACCTGCTTAATAACCTCATAGCATTGTCAATAAGCACCATCTTTTTTCAGAGGGTCTAGCACCTGAAACCCTTTGCCTATCTTGCTTTCACTTTGCTTGTTGCCCCCTCAAGTCAATGATATTGTCAAACGCCACAGACAGTCAGAGCAGAAATCAGAATTGGAGAAGTAATTTTGAAAAGCTTATCCAGTAATCGTTTCAGCCTTAGCGTAACTTTCTGTACCGTTGCTCATTTCACCCCGTTATTAGACATTAGTAATCCTCAAACATACAGGTAACAAGCAAACAGGCTTAACCTAAACCAAGCGTTTTTTCCTTAAACTTTTTGGTGTCATTAATACCAGTTCCAGCATTAACTAGATCAATGCCGTCGCCGTAGTAAATAAAATCATCGCCTGAACCAGTGGTGATCCTGTCATTACCAGAGCCAGTGGTAACTTCATTATTACCGTTGCCAGCATTAATAGTGTTATCACCATCCCCGCCATCAATAGTATCATTACCAGCCCCGGCAATGATGTTATCACGTCCACTACCAGCAGTAATTGTGTTGTTACCTTCACCTGCTCTGATGATATTATTACCTTCACCTGCTCTGATAATATCATTACCGGCCCCGGCAATAATATAATCAATACCATCGCCACCAGTAATATCATTATCTCCATCACCGGCATTAATAAAGTTGTAGCCATCTCCAGCCACAATCACATCATTACCAGTGCCAGAGGTGATTCTGTCATCACCAGTACCAGTGGTAATATCATTATCTCCATTGCCGGCATAAATGTAGTTTTTGCCATCTCCAGCTACAATCACATCATTACCAGTACCAGAGGTAATGTTATCATTACCTGCACCAGTGGTAATTTTATTGAGCCCATCACCGGCATTAATAAAGTTGTCACCATCTCCAGCATTGATGATGTCATCACCTGAGCCTGTGGTGATGGTATCTTTGCCACTACCAGTTGTAACTGTATTATTTCCTGTGCCAGCATTGATGAAATTATTACCATCTCCGCCATCAATGATGTCATCACCAGTGCCAGTGTGAATAGTATCTTTTCCTGTACCACCAGTAATTTGATTGAGTCCATCACCGGCATTAATAATATTGTCGCCATCTCCAGCATTGATGATGTCATCACCTGTGCTGCTTGTAATGTTGTCATCACCACTACCAGTCGTAACTGTATTATTTCCTGTGCCAGCATTGATGAAATTATTACCATCTCCGCCATCAATGATGTCATCACCTGCACCACTGGTGATGTTGTCATTACCACTACCAGTTGTAACTGTATTGTTACCTTCACCTGCTCTAATGACATTATCGCCTTCTCCACCGTAAATGGTGTCATTCCCAGATCCACTGGTAATGGTGTCTTTATTGCTGCCACCGTAAATTGTGTTATTACCTTCGCCGGCATTAATGACGTTAATCCCTTCACCACCGTAAATTACGTCATCACCTGCACCTGTGTTGATATTATCATTGCCTTCGCCACCGTAAATGGTGTCATTACCATTGCCAGTAATCGTAATGATATCAATGCCATTTCCTCCATCCATCATGGTGTTACCACCTGTGGAGTGCATGAAATCGTTGCCGTCTCCACCATATATACTGTCGTCAGCATCTAAACCGTATAGTTTGTCATCTCCTCCTAGTCCTGAGAGAATATTCGCTCCATTATCTCCTCTAAGGATGTCATTATATTCCGAACCTTCTAGGTTTTCCACAGAGGTGAAGCGATCGCCTAAAGCATCCCCCTCTGTGCCATTACCATTACCCAAGTCAGCAGCTACCCTAGTCGTTGAAGTATAGTAAGAAACCGTATCAATACCTTCTCCACCATCTATTTGGTCGGTAATGATATTACCTACACCCAGACCACCTACGAGGAAGTCATCGCCACTGTCACCGTAGAGTTGATCGTTATCATCTTCACCATAGAGTTCATCGTTGCCATCGCCACCAGAGATAATGTCCTGACCACTGCCACCATAAATCCGGTTAGCAACTGCATCACCACTCAAGGTATCGTCAAAGGCAGTACCAATTAAGTCTTCAATACTGGTGAGGCTGTCGGTATCGCCAAAGCCATCGGTGGCGGTTGGGGCGCTGAGGTCAACGATAACCGCATTGGGGTCACGGCGGTAGCTGAGGGCATCTCGTCCTTCGTTCCCTTCTAAACTGTCATTGCCAACGCTACTGATGAAGACATCGTTGCCTTTCAGCCCAAAGAGTTTGTTATCACCATCATCGCCGATTAAGACATCAGCATAATCTGAACCGATGGCATTTTCTAAATCAATTAAGATATCAACACCACCAAAACCATCTTGTCCTTCCCCTGCATTAATAGCAAATGTGGGTTCAAGATCACTCTCGACAAATTGGTGATGGAGGAAGACGCTTTTATGAAGGAAACCTCCTAGATTTGCAAAATCTTGATTCCTATCAAGATTAACTACCACATTATCAGGAGAATTATCGTAGGTAACAGTGTCTGTGCCGCTTTCTCCATCTATAATATCGTCTCCAGCATCACCACGCAGGGTATCATCCCCTTGACCAGCGAGAATAATATCATCCCCCTCATTACCTGAAATATTATCTGCACCGCCACCATTAGTGTTTTCAGTATCAATGGAGGTGAATATGAATGGATTAATTGCCTGATTTAGTGGCAGTAAAGTAGCATCAATCTCACCTTCAATCCTGCCATTATCACCAAATATGAGGTCATTATCTTTACCTCCAAAAACTGTATCATCACCTGTTCCCGCAATCACAATATCATTACCTGAACCTGCTGTGATCACATCGTTTCCACCTATTGTTGGTTCAATTGATTTAATTAATATAATTGAAGATGTATCATCATCATTGACAACATAATGAACTAAACCATTATCACCAATCACTATGTCATTATTTCCATTGCTGTTTATTGTGTCATTACCTGTACCACCTATGACTACATCATCTCCATCTCCTGTAGTTATTTGGTCATCGCCACCATATTCAGGATCTGTGCTTTCGATGGATGTTAATATGCCATCGGTAAATTGAGCTTTTCCGTTATCTCCAAGGATAATATCGGCTTCACTACCAGAGGTGATGGTATCTGCTCCACTTCCGCCGATAAGTACGTTGAATCCATCTCCTGCTGTGATAATATCATCGCCACCACTTTCAGGGGCAATAGATACTACGGTTTGGAGATTGCCATTGATATCGAAACTTGCTGTACCTTCATCACCAAAGATAATGTCGGGTTTGGCATCGCCACCAGCGGTAATGGTGTCTTGATTTGCTCCACCAAAGATGATATCTCCACCTTCTCCACCTTCAATTCTATCCATGCCACCTTCGCTAAAATCACTGGTGATAACACTGATAGGCGTACCGCTTTCTTGGAAGGTAATAGCACCGTTATCTCCTAAGATGATGTCGTTTCCATTATCCCCAGTAGATAAGACTTGATCTGCTCCACTGCCAGCGATGATTATATCATCGCCATCTCCGGCGGTGATTTTGTCATTGTCGCCATACTCAGGATCTGTGCTTTCGATGGATGTTAATATGCCATCGGTAAATTTAGCTTTTCCGTTATCTCCAAGGATAATATCAGCTTCACTACCGGCGGTGATGGTATCTGCTCCACTTCCACCTACAAGTACGTTGGGTCTATCTCCTGCTGTAATAATATCATCGCCACCACTTTCCGGTGAACTGGTTTCGATCGCAATTAATTCACCATCAAGATTAAAGTTAGCTGTGCCATGATCTCCAATGATAATATCTGATTCCTCATCATCCCCTGTTTTGAGAATGTCACCACCGACACCTCCAAGGATGATGTCTTTCCCTGTACCTGCTGCAATGTAATCACGTTCTCCATCCTGAGAATCTATGGATTGGACTTGACGTAGGACGCGATCGCCATTAATGACTGCAAATATGGCAAAACCATCATCGCCAAGCATGACATCATCACCATTATCATTGCCTATGGTTTCCCCTGTGGTGCGATCTATGTCAATATAATCAATTCCTGCACCCCCTAGAATGACATCATTACCATCTCCAGCCTGAATGTCATCGTTGCCTCCTCCGCCATTGGTGGCAGTAATAACTTCTAGTAAAATTCCCGCTTCGTTAAAGGTGGCAGAACCGCGATCGCCTACAACTATATCATTTCCTGTTCCTGCATCTATCGAGTCTCCCCCTAGATTACCGATGATCAGATCATCTTCCTCATTACCAAAGAGAGTATCGTTCAAATCACTACCATAGATAGAATCTTTGCCTTCTTGACCATGTATTGTCACTGCAATAGGTGATTGAGAGGCATCTATAACATCATTATCTAATTCTCCGTAAATTGTTAGAGATGCTAAAGGATTGACACCGAAGGATTTGATTCTTATGTCATCATCACCGGAACGAGCATACAGCTTTGTATGATCCTCTCCATGTAAAGCATTAATGGTAATGTTATCAGCCCCAGAACTTGTAATGATATCTAAGCCATTGCTAAAATTGCCATTAGTCGCTACATAGTTGATGTTGCCCACTGCCATGCCAGTTAGTTGCACATAATTACCATTGTATTGTTGAACAATGGTATCTCCAGTTAAATCAACTTCATCACTAATAAGTAACTGATTATCACCAGTGCCAGCATCTATATAGAGATTACCGTTTATATCTTCTAAATCCCCCGATAAAGATTGTATGTCAATGGCTGGGGATAGATCCGTCACATTGGCTGTAGAGGAAACATAAATGCGATCACTACCAGAACTAAGATTAATATGGGTTTCCGGGGTAGTGGATTGAATGTTGAAGATATCATCTCCTGCACCCAGGTCTATATTAACTTGGTCTAAATTGACGAAATTAACCGTGCTTTCTAAGTTTAAGCCTGACAAAGCTTCCACTGGACGCAATTTTTGTACAGGGTCTTTTCCTCCATGTAAAACAGGTTCATTACCTTGATAAGTTAAAGTATTTCCATTTGCTTCAGTTAATGGTAATCCGTTTTCTCCTAAGATAATTTCTCCTGCTTTATGGAAAACAGGTTCGCCAGTTATGGGATCAATAACTGGAGTTCCAGGTGTGTGATAAACAATCTTTCCTTCAGTGTCCAACTGATTGACCAATTCTAATGCTGGTGCTAAAGTTCCAACTTGATTTCTGTTATCACCAAAGTGCTGAATATTTAAGACATCATTACCAGCAATATATTCGGTAATTAACTCTTTCTGAGCGAAATTAAGAGGAACAACTCTGGTTACTACTTGTTCTACAATGGCTGGAGGATCTAAGGGTTCTCCTGTTAATGGATCAACAGTGAGAGTAATTTCTTCTTTAACAACTTCACCTGTTATTGGATCAACTTGTGCCACCTTGACTTTAGCGATTCCTGCTTCCACAAATACTAAATCTGAAGTAGTAACTATCGCATTATCAATAGGAACAGGGATAGATTGCTCTCGGCGATGTTCATCACCATTAAAGGTTAATTTATCGTTAATGTCAGCGAGGCTATAGTTATCGTTAGAAACATTAACCGTGTCATCTCCGGCTCCTCCTAAGATACGAGTTTCACCAGAAAGTTTTTTCACATCAACTTGATCGTTACCTTCACCTAAAACTAAGGATGTTATTCCTTGATGAGTATCTTCGATAGTGAAGGTATCACTGAGTGTACCTAAACGAATTTCAATATCTTCAAAGTTTTCATAGGTAACTCCATTAATTCCTAAATTTAATCCTTTGAGTTTGCCAAGAATATTGTTATTATCATTGGGGTCAATTTCAGAAGTTAAAAATCCAGGTGTTGCTGCTCCTAACTCGTTATGAACAACCACATTATCATAGAAGGATTTGCCAAGACTATCTACAGATTCTCCACCGTCAATAATTAAATTGCCTTTAATATCATGGAGTGTGAACACTGCATCTAATTTGAAAGCAAAGGCTGGTTCATCATAAACAATAGGTGCAGGAGCAATGGTTTTCCGTATTGTTTTGGTTACAGTTTTAGTTAGAGTTTGGGCTGGAGGATCAAAAGTTACTTCTGCGTAGAGACGAATAGAAGCTAAACGAATCTTAAAGAAGCCTAAATTAAGGACTATATCTTGTTTGACGATATTAGTGTTGATAATAGAACCGCCATACTGTGCTTCCAAGGCACTTTCATTATTTAAAGCAGCTAAAGAAACAATTTGGGTAAATGGATCAGGATCAACAGTGTAATCTATTGTTTCAGTAATTAACTCTTCAATAGTAGTACCAGGAGATTGAACAGTAGTTGAGGGAGGATCAAAGATTAATATAGGATGATCTCCTCCTAGATGAACGGTATCATTACCAGACCCACCGCGAACAATGGTTTCAATATTTTCTTTGGTGGACAGGATATAGATTTGGTCATCTCCACCTCCACCGTTAATTTCTATTCGTTCAACATCAGCATCAAAGGTGACAATGCGACCCGCACCTGCAACAAAAGTATCAGTAATAACTAGGACATCTCCAATGGGAGTTCCGTTTATGACAATGGTATCAAAACCATCACCACCACTAATTTCAACAGGAGCATTTTGTAGGTAGGAATAGCGGTCTGAACCCCGACCACCTGTAATTATTGCTTGGTTGAGAGGGTCTGCTGTTCCATTGTCGTTTTCATCCCTGAGTACCAGGAAAGTATTGATGAAGAAGGTATCATCATCATTGTCGCCATTGAGGAAAAGTTTAGCAGAGTTATGATTGACTTCAAAGTTATCATTCCCATCTCCACCGTTGATAGTTAATGGTGCAGAGTTACCTCTGGTCATGTTTTCTGTGTCTGCAATAGGAACTCCATTTGGATATTCAGGAGTGAGGTTATCGGTGTCGAGAATAGTAGGAACAGTGCCGATAATAATATTATCGTTACCTATTCCCATATTGATTTCGGTAATAACTGCTGTGTCATCAACTAAAATTTCATCTTTTCCACCTAAACTATTGACTTGAAGGAAGTCCTGTTGACGATAATTAACTTGTTCCCTTGTACTAGAAATACTACCAATATAGACAACACCAGCAGTGATATCGGTGGTTTTATTTCCACCATCAAGGATGATGCGATCGCTGTTTTCTGTAGTGTTAATAATTAGTTGGTTATTACCGCCAGAATTTGTATTACCAGAATCTTCAATTTCTACAAATATTCCGGTATTTAATCCCAAGTTGAGAGTCACAATGTCATCATCTAAACCACCATCCCAGGTGACAATGGCATTCTCCCCAGCATTATCTCCATTGCCGTCAAAGAGGGTAAATTCATCGCTACCAGATCCAGCTAATAGATTCAGTAATCCTTGGACTGTTTCTACTTTGATATCTTCATTACCACCATTACCATAAATATTGGTGGTTGCATCAGCAGTACCATTCACGGTGAAGGTATCACTACCACTACCTAATTTGATGTTAATGGTTTCAAATTTGGTATAGCCAATACTACCCAGCATTCCCAGGTTGCTTAAGGAAGTCTCAGATAAATAACCAACTCGGCCAATGGTATCTCCAGAATTATAAATATTCAGTACATCGCTAAACTCTGTATCCAAATCAGCGAATAAACCTAGATTTGCCTGAATACCTTGAATTGTTTGATTATTGTCTCCAACATTAATAGTGTCAGATCCATCATTAAGGTTAATATTGGTTTTTCCAGAAATGGTTTTGACGTTAACAGTATCATCCCCAAAGTTAGTAAAGATATTAGTGGTGGAATTGGATGATGTGCTGTCAATATTGAAGGTATCATTACCCTGACCTAAACTAATATTGAAGGCTTCCACGGTGTTGTAAACAATACTGCCACCCATTCCTAAACCAGTTAACGTTTGGTTAGTTAAAGTACCTAACTCATTATCTAAATCGAGGAAGTCCACCACATTGAGGATATCATTCACTCCATTACCGTTAATGGTGAGGGTTGCGTTGATATCTTCTAAGAGAAGCTCATCGTTATAGACATCAATGATATCGCTACCACTACCAGTGTTAATGGTGGTATTACCTGCTATTGCTTTAACAATAACATTATCTTTGCCATCGCTGGGATTATTACCTGTGTTAAGAGTTACTGTGCCATCAATAGTATTTGCAATGGTAAAATTACCCGTCCCACTACCTAAAGTGATATTAATATCATCCAAATTATTAAAGCTAACTTTGTCTTCGGCAGCTAAACCTAAACCCACCAAGTCAACATCAGTAAGAGTGCCAATATCTCCACTGCTATTATTACTATTGTTGATAATTAGGCGATCATTTGCACCTGCACCAACAGAAACAGTATCAACATCAATTACTGTTACATCTAAATCCTCAACTGACCTTGTATCATATACGCCAATTTTAACTTGAATGGTTTGGATACCAGGTTCTTGAGTGAGTGAGTTAATCTTATTACCATTCTTGTCTAATTGTGTTCCATGCTGGGCAGTAGTTTGACCATCTTTGTACTGAATTTCCCCATTGACGGTAACTATATTATTATTTTCATCCCGTCGCTCGTTACCTAGTCCGTCAAAGACTGCTGCATTGCTGTAGAAGTATTCACTATTGGTAATTGAGATAGATGATGGAGTAATTCCTCGTTCTTTTTGGGCTTGGGTGCGAACGGTTTCAAAGTAACTGCTCAATTCTGACTGTTTAAAGTCGATAGCTTTGGTTTTTACCTGTCCATTATTTTCAATTTTAGCTACATCTAGTAATTTACCGTTACCTGTAGAGGTTTCATATCGGTGGCTATCTGCTTGGAAATCAATGCTACCGTTAATGTCAGCAAGGGTATGGCTATTATCTCCTACAGTAACTACATCACTACCAGCACCACCCAGAATGTTGACATCACCATCAGTAGCTATGATATTTACGATATCATCTCCACCGCCAAGGACAACATCTGTCGTGCCATCTATTGTTCCTTCTACAGTCAGGGTATCTACTCCACTTGATAGCCGCAGATCCATGTTTTCAATGTTCTGGATTTCTACGCCATAGATATCCTGACTCACATTTTGTGCTTGACCAAAGCCTCGAAGGGTGGTGCGAGAATCAATGATAATATCATCGCTGGTCAGTCCATTATCTCCATAAACAGTATTGGTGACAGCTTCACGATCAACATGACTATTGGTAGTAATAACTTCAATAGTTTGGATATCTGCCTGATTAGTACGTTGAACATTAAGAATGGTATCACCACTATCTACCCGAATAGTTGCAGTGAATAGAGCATTAGCTAAAATTTGATTGCGGAAATTAGCTGCGATCGCTGCAATGTCTTCAGTACCGGCACTATTGTAGGTAAAGGTAACTCCATCAACCTTAATTGTCCAGACATCACCATTCTGAATATCTCCTTCCAGGATAATGTCGTAACCAGAAAGTTCATCATTAGCTTCGGTAGATCCTGCTTTAAATAAAGCTCGTCCCTGAATATCCTTACGTTGGATATCATAGAGAGTTCCCAAATGACCTTCTTTAACGGTGCCGTTTTCATTGTGTACCACCAATTTATCTTGGTTGGTTTGATTGTTCCTATCTACTGAGTTACCACCATCTATGGTTAGTTTGCCTGCAAATTGGTTGAGATCATCGCCACGCTCAAGCTTGACCCAATAGGGATTAGGATCTACCCATTGGGGAGTAGGAGTATTCGCAATGTATTTTTTATAGCGATAATCTGCATAGGCGATGTAGTTGAATTTAGGTAGAGTGTATTCAACACTAGTACCTATTTTAGCTTTCTTATGGTCGTTCCATGCCCTGCTATCCCATTCTAGGAAAGTATGATTTAGGCTAGTAACATTAATATTGTTGATTACACTATTCTGGGCAGAATCACCACCTACAAAGTAGGTGTAATCTATTTCATCATCCTTAGGATCATAGTAACCAGGTACATCATTTATGGACTGAATATGTCTTACCTCATTACCCTCAAAGTAATTCAAAGTGAGATTTTCATAAGGAGATAGCACATCCCGTTTGATGGTGTAATTAGTATATGGGTTGGAATAGCTATACCAGGCAGTATTACCCTCTATCCTGGGTTCATAAAGATCAACCCAGGTATTGAAGTTTAATGGACCCCGGTTAGTGGTGGGTTGGCTATAAAGTCGGTATATTTTAGTTAAATCTTGAGTTAATACTGGATCAGGCTCAAACAGATATTCTGGAGGATCAAGGAAGATAGCCGGATGTTCACCACCCATGTGAATTTCATCATCCCCAGAACCACCCCGAATAATAGTTTCTAGCCCCGCAGCCGTACTCATCACATATATCTGATCATTTCCCCCCGCCCCATTCAACTCCAGTCGTTCAATACCTTCAAAGGTGACGTAACGACCAGCGCCAGCGAGGAAGTTTTTAGTAACAACAAAGATATCTCCTATGGCTGTACCGTTAATTACTAGGGTATCTGTACCAGGACCACCATCAATAATGACATTAGCATTTTGGAGATATTCAAAAGCATCACTGATATCTTGCTCCTCATCCACTTCTAGTGCATAGGAATTAACCCCTTCACCACCATCAATACCTAGAGTTTCTTGCTCATCAAGATCATCAGTTTTTTCAATGAGGAAGGTGTTAAGTACAAAGTAATCATCTCCTGTTTCACCATATAGCCAAAGAACAGCTTGGTTATGGTTTACCTCGAAGTAATCTCCACCGCTACCACCATAAATAGTGGTCACTGTAGATACTCCAGGGGTGAGAGTGTCTAAATTCACTACTGGAATAGAAGCATCAATCTTACTAAGTTTTTCTTCAACTGTACCTACCTGAACACTATCTGCTCCAGAACCGAGATCAATGAAGGTGCGAACTCTGTTGTCATCTAGGCGTAGCGTATCTTTTCCGGCGAGGGTATTAAGGTATAAAGCCTCCATCGAGGAGTCATAATAAATGGTGTCAGTGCTATTACCAATGGCTTGAATCCTTGCATCTTCATTGGAGGTTTTAGGATTAACTACATCCAAGACAAAATTATCAGCATTGACTGAACCATTAACAATCAGGTGATCTAACCCTTCATCACCCCCGCTATCTCTGATAGTGATATCAGATCCAGTGCTACCACTACCGTCCATATAGATTACATAGGCTTCTGGGTCGGTATCATTACCAATGCTACTAACATTATCGAGGAAGGCTTTACCACTCCAATTATTGACTCCAAGAATATTACTTCCTACTTTAATGCTGCCATCATCATCCCCAACAATAAGAGTATTTTGGTTAACTCCTCCGCTAATCTCTGCATTTTCAAAGATAGCCTGTAAAGATTCTACTTCAGCACCAACTTTATATTCTCCATAAGGATTGTTAGAATTATCTGCTAGATCCCCAACTACTAAGTAATTGTCGAATAGCGAAATATCTCGGAAACCTGACTCATTACGAGTTTCAATCAGGGTGTCATTACCGCTTATATCGGTAAATAAATCTACACCAGCACCTCCAGTAACGGTATCATCACCAGCACCAGAGTCAATATTATCAATGTAGCGAGAACCGATGACGCGATCATCACCTGCGCCAGTAACAATGTTTAGCTGTTTGAGGAGATCAATTTCAACTAAATGTGCATCTACAATATCTGCATTATCTCCAGTATTAATAGTTAATTGATCTTGACCCTGACGAGAATTAATGAGGGTTATATTAATACCGTCCTGTTGGTCAATTTCAATGATATCTGTCTTTAGGGTCTCGTCAGACTTAGTTTCTAGATTAAATTCATCCGTTCCTGCACTACCGTAAACATAAAGATGATCCGCAGAAATATCTAAATCGTAAACAGGAGTGATAAATACATCTGTTTTTCCTTCTATTGGTTTGGTAATCTTTTCTCCTAAGTTGTCAGGATCATCTACTACCTCATATTGTTGGGATTCTACTCGTTGAGATTGTTGTATTTGACGAGTTTGAACTGCTTTGAGTTCACTGATTCCAGTGAAGGTAACTACATTAGTAATTCCTCCTTCTACATCCTGTACAGAATAATCAACACCACCAATAGTAACAGTGGTTAAAGTGGGGTCTCCATTATCTTCATAGAGATAGTTAAGATTAGATTCATTTAGATCCTCAAACTTGGTGACATCCACTCGGTAGAAGTCTTCGATAACACCTTCGTTCTCTCCCAGGGATGCAGAAGCATCAAATACCTGATTAACTGTTTTCAACTCAAAGGTGTTTGTGACTGAGTTGCGGGTTTCCATCGCTACCACATCACCGGAACTAAGATCCCCATCAGGTAGTCCACCTTGAATATCCTGAACTTTTACTGTCACCCCATCCACAATTTTATCCACCAGGCTAGGACTACCATCATCATTAAATAAATGGGTGGGACTACCTAAAGCATACTGATAGAATGATTGGCTTGTTTGTTGATTGGGTTCAAAGTCATCGGTAGTGGAGAATATAGTTTGATTACGAACTTCATCTGGATCTGGATTAGTGGTATTTGTTGGTGCATCAAGGATAGGAGTAACTAGCTGGATATCTTTTCTTGCTTGGGTTGTCAAGGGAGTAGTATCAAGAACTTCCCTGTTACCCATATCCACATCTATATCTTGAATGGTAGTACCACTGAGATCGTAAATACTGACTACATCTGAGCCTTCTCCAGCTACCAGGTTAATACTCTCTATGCTCTTGAGAAGATAAGTGCTACTAGCTGAGATGACATCTACTTTAACATCACTACCCTGGGCAGTCATATTAATTGCATCATTTACAACCCCTTCGGATATGTAACTAAAGGTGTCGGTATCTAACCCTCCATCAATAAAGTTATCATTGCCGTCTCCGGTAGTCCATTCAATGGTGTCATTACCTGCACCACCTTCAATGCTGTCGCTACCTGCACCACCTATCAAGTAATCTCGACCTGCACCACCTTTGATTGTATCTGCACCTAACTCACCTTCAATTAAGTCGTTGTCATCCCCACCTTCAATGCTGTCATTACCAGCACCACCTCGAATTAGGTCATCCCCTGCGCCACCTTTGATAGTATCGGCAGCATCACTACCTTGAATAATATCATCTCCACTACCACCATCAATGGTTCTGGTTTTATCAGCGAAGGTGCTGCTAATGGAAATATTATCTGCTTCTGCGCCCCCCTCTATTCCTACATTGGCATTAGCAAAACCACCAAGGGAAATGTTATCTTTGCCAGATCCGCCTTGAACTACGATGGTGTTGGCGATTACGTCGGCGGTATCACCAATCATAATCCAATCATTACCACTGCCACCATCTACAGTAATGTTGTTGCTCTTAACCCCATCAATAATGATGTTGTCATCACCACCACTACCATTAATGTTAATGTCAATTGATTTATCGCCGAGATTAGTAATCTTATAAATATCATTAGCATTAGAGCCTACCGCATAAATGCTATTAACCTCGTTGAGTGAGAAATATTCCTTCGTTCCATTGGCTCGAACTTCAATGGTCTCTCCCGCAGCCCAAATCACACTATCTTGACTGTTTTTAATGTCACTAGTTAGTAAGGAAACTTCATAATTAAGAGCTTGATTACTAGGTTGGCTACTTTGTCCTTCAGGTACGTAGCTTAGCACTAGCTGATCATTTTGTAAATAAGCAATATCTGGAATTGCTGGCGGTGGACAACTATGGTTAAAGGAGGCCAGAACTACATCAACAAAACGCTCTCTGGCCTCAAAAAGCGTAATATTTATACCAAAGAATCTGATTCCTACCCAGAAAAATGCTTCCAGGAAGGCACTAATTTCTCCACTAACATCAAACAGACACAGAGGGTCTTGTTCAATCCGGGCTTTAATTTCATCAATACGGAATTTACCATCGGTTTGACCTTGAGAGTCTGGAATATCATTGAGATTAAAGTTAACATTAGCCTCTATACCACCGTTGACACCAGCTTCTATTAGACCACCAATACCTATGGAAGCACCTGCAAATATACCAGCCGTAAACTCTAATTCTTTTTTGTCTTCAGCATCAGCTATACCACCTACAGTATCTTCAACATAAAAACCTTCTAAGATGCGATCTATCTCACTGAGTTTAAATTCCTCTTCAACTGCCCAAGCTCTAATACCGCTGGTATCAAAACCAAAGCTAAAGTCAGTTTTTGCGGTAATCTTACCACCAATGACAGCGTTTAATCCAGGGAAAACAGGGAAAGATTGACTATATCTAAAGTCTAATACCAAGTCTGGCATATCGTAGCGGAAGATTGTCGCATCTTTCCCCATCATTACCCCTAGCAGGGAGGCGGGGTTAGTCAATATAGGTAACTCAATAGAGCCTTTGGTTGTTCCTATTTGTTTCACCACACCAGAAGACTTTGTACCAGAAGTTGCTTGCTTATTATCTGGTGCTTGTTTACCTGCTACATCTTCTTCCGTGATTTTATAATTAGAATCTTGAAGTAATGTATTGCCTAAAGTAAAGTCGCCAAAATCTATTGTTATACTGTCCCCTTGGGCATCATCTACCAATTTGATAAATTCTCCAAAGGTTTGAATGGCTTTAATTGATTTTTCTACAGCACTAAATTGTGTAGGAGTAAGCATTAAACGCCCCCAGTCAAGGAGACTAATTTTGGCAATGCCTAAGTCAATGGGAGTCGTAATGAAGTCAAGAATACCAACTACTGGATCTATGAAGGGGGCAATGGTGTTGGCAATTGGGCCAACAATGTTAGTGAGGAGTTTGCCTAAATCTAGTTTTACGTCTTCAAATACTACAATCGGAGAACCACCAAAGGTAGTGTTGGAATTAGTATCGGTGCTGGCGTTGGCAAATACTTGGTCGTAGCGGAGGATGGTACTAATTTCTGGTAAAGCTGCACTATCTGGTACATTTACTTTTAAAGCTAAATCTATATCTGCCTCTGCTATAAGTGTTCCTACTAAGGTTTCTCGAATATTCCTCAGAGCAGTATCAAATTCACCAAAGGTAAGTTTGCCATCATCATTGTTGGGGTCGCGTAGGTCTATGCCTAACTTCCCGTAGAAGCCACTGTTACGGTTGTCATTGTCTAACGCCGAACCCGCATCTATTTCATCCACACTTACCTCAAGGAATCCGAGAATAGCAGATGCGCCAAAGTCATCGGACAGTGTTGCCTCTAAGCGAATTGCTAGTTCTTCTCCTGTGTCTAAAGCTCCCGTGGTGTCTACATAGAATCCATTTGTGGTGTTAAACCCAAACCCTAATTCAAAGTCAAATAATAGATCAATATTAATAGTTGAGCCTTCATCTATCTTTAGTCCCAAGCCGGGAACAGAGGCATCAAAGTTAATGGGGAGATCAAAGCTACCCAGGATACCGCTTATAGGGAGATTAAATTGGATGGAGTCATTATTCAGAAATAGTGGTATGTCCAGAGCGGTAATTTTCTGATCATCATTAATATCAGTTAGGGTCAGGTATTCACCCAATTTACTACCAAAGATTGCATCCTGAATAATTTCAATGGTAGTTTTACTGTCCTGCTTAATAGCTGCTTTATCACCATAGGTTTTGAAGGTAATTTCCCAGGGACTAGTTCCATTGCCAGTGACGCTAATATCTCCTACTCCATTAATACCCTCAAGAGCAGCTTCAATGTCAGCAGCACTGGCATTATGAACAATTAAATCTGTAGATATACCATTAAAGGATAGTTGGAATGAACCCGCTACTTGATTAGTAAATATTTTTTGTACTTCGTAAACAGATTCTGTGCCTTCGGTAATGGTTTCAATGGTTAATTTGGGAGATTGTAGCTGACGACGGAAATTAGAAGGAGCAGCTTCTGTACCTAATAAATCTTTCTTAATCTCCTGGAAGAAGGTGATATTTTCGCCTAATTTGTCACCAATAAGTGGAATAGGAACATTAGCAGCAGCTTTTACCCCTGCATCAAAGGTATCAAACATCCCCTCTAGAGCAAGGATAATATTATCTGGATCATTGAGGAAGGTAAACAGTTGGGAAGCGGATACTAAGTTAGGAACTTTGAATTCTAGATTGGTTAGTCCCCCATTTTCAAAGTTTGCATCTAGATGAAGTACATTATCAGCAATGCCGTCTAGATCCTGATCATCTGTAGTTCCCCCCATAGGAATATTTTCGGTGGGGAAGTAGAGGGGAAGGTCAATATTGGCATAACCATCTACATATAAATCCATGTTAGATGAGTTAAGCTCACTGAGTAGATAACGACCTGTACTACTTTCTGCTAGACGTAAATTGCCAACCAGATCAATATCTGCTGTTCCATCTTTAACCCAGAAGCCAAGGGGAATTGTTTTGCCACCTAGTCCTACATCTAAAGAAGCATTAAAGTCCAGAGGTTGAATAGTTTTTAGTTCGAGATCAAAGTCAAAGCGAGTATCATCGTGAACATAGAGCTTAGGATTGAGAACATCACTGAGATCAAAGTCTAAACCTAAGTTAAGTGAACCGGAAGCATCAATATAAACTTCACCTGCTGCACCTGCATCAAAACCGAGATCACCTGCTTTCTCAATAATATTTTTAACTTCATCAGGTACACCGTCAAGGGTTGCTAAATCCTCTAAGCTCAGGGAAAATTCTTGTTGACCTTCAAAATCAATGCCTTCAATGTTGAGTTCAAAGGTGAGGGTGGAGTTACGATAGCCTAGACCAATGATTTTAATAGCATCAAATTCCGCTAGGGTGTTGCGATCTGCTTTGTGTTGATTGAAGATAATTTCATGATCCCTTTCTGCTAAGGAGATATATATAGCTTCAACACTTGTGTCTTCACTAATACCTAATTCAGCAAGATTCTGTTCTGCTTCTGCAACGCTGATGTTACTGTTTTTTAGGAAACTCTGATCATTTTGTAGTTTTGTGAGTTGGCTTTGATCTATAAAGGTGATTTTAATGGTTTTATCTGTAGATTTTCCATTTAGTCCTAAGTTTGCTAACCTGTTGGACGCTTCTTTGATTTCTGTAGGAGCATTTTGAACAGTATTGAGAGCTTGTTTTGCTTTATTAATATCTTCAGTCTTATCAAGAGCCGTTTTGATAGCTATCTCGGTGGAGTTTGCGTCTAAACCTCTAGCTTGGAGGAAATTACGGGCAAAAGATTTTTCATAAGTTCCAGCACTAGAATTATTAAGAATATTAATTGATTCTTTCGCTAAAGCAATTTCATCGCTATTATCCAATACTTGCTCAATATCTGCTATGCTGGCATTAGCATCCAAACCGATTTGATTTAATTGCCTTAAAGCATCAATATAACCAGAATTTTCAGCAACTAAATTGCGATCGCTAATTAAGGAATTTATTTGTTCTTGATCACTGGTATTAGATAGAGTATTAACTAGCTCATCATAACTAGAATCTTTAGTGGCACCAAAGCTTTCTAAATTGTTATTTGCTTCTAAAACTTGTAAATCTTTTAACAAGTCTTTAACAAGCGCAGAATCCACCAAAGCCTGAGCAATGTCAGCATCACTAGAATATCCATCTAATTCAAAGGAAAGACTGGTTAAATTATTAAAGGCTGTTTGTAATTCTTCTTTACTACCACCTAGCTCTAAATCCAATCCCAGTTGTTGAACAATAGCAAAGTTCAGATCTCTTTCTAAGGTTTGAATATTACTGAGATTATCTTGAACAGTATTAATTGCCCCTTTCAATCCTTCAATAAAGCTAATTGAACCTGAACCAAGAATATCCACCATACTTTTATCAATAATGGGGATATTTTTATAGGCAATACCATTTGGTTGTACTAACTGATCTAAAACATTTTCAATACCATCTAATAAAGTATCAAGGGAGACAGCTTCAATTTCAAATATTTCATTGAGATTAAGACTAGTGACACTATTAGCAATTTGGCTGAAGAAACTACTGAAACTGTCTTCTTTGCTAACGGAAGCACGGATTACCCCTGGCTCATCTTGAAGTCCAGCTAATGCACCTTGTAGCACAATGGGCAAATTAACTTCAAAACTAGCATCTCCATCCAAAATAGGTGATCCAATTAGGCTTCCAGTAGGGTCATCATCAAGAGCATTAAAGGTTAATTTACCCTCAGTACCTAAGCTGATAAAAGCATTTAGTTTGAGAGTACCATCATCTATTCCCACGCCTAAAGGACCAAGATTTAAAGATATATCAAAAGGATCTCCGTGATCTACGCTAAGATGTCCAATCAGGGTGGGAGCATAAACAAAGAAATCATCATTTTGATCTAAACCAAAGTTAAATTGTAAATCCAAGCCACCAGAGAAAATGAAAGGCTCTGATTGATTGATTTCTAAGGGGAGATTTAAACCTAAATTACCTAAAATATTGCTGGAAAATTCCAAATTAACTTCTTTACTGAAGCTAGTGAGATTAATGGTAGTTTGAAACTCCCTTGGGTTACTGGTCAGGGGTTGGCTAATCTCATCTAATGCTGCAATATCCGCATTAGTAACTTCTTCTCCTATGGGCTTACTATCAAAGACGTTATCAACTAGATAGGTTACTTGTTCGTTTATTTTATTGGTAATTGATTCCCCTGTTAATGCCCATAAATCTGACAGGGATTTATCTAAAGATAGGAAGGGAATTTCAGGTATGTCTGCGGTAATTGCTTCAACTTTAGCACTAAAGTTACTAGACCAATTTGCAAATTTAGTTAAACCATCTGATAGTTTTTCTTGATCGCTTTTTTCAGTTTCCAGTGTTCCCAAGGTGGAAGTAGTAGGAATGGGAGTGCCTGGTTGCCATTCAGGGATCTCAAAACGTATTCCCACTCCTAATTGGTCTTGCATTAACTGATTAGTATCACTGTTATGGGAAAGTCCCAAAACATGACCAATTTCGTGCATGACGGTGCTGAGTAGGTCAATTCCTTGAACTGCGGAGGGATCTGTTGCTTGCCACAGACCATCATTCCAGATAAATTCATTATTATCTGTGGGAGTAGAATCTATAAACCAACCACGTCCTGCGGCATCAATATCTATGAAGATTTTGTTACTGCTAACGGTTTGAGCAAGGGTAGCACCGGGTAAGTCAGTGATTTCGTAGGTGACATTGGTAATATCAATGGAACTAGAATTCGCTAAAGAAGAAGTTAACCAACGATTTTGTGCTTCTTGGACGATGGAATTTAATTGAGAGTTAGTGAGGGGTGTGACATCAGCCAAGGAAGTTGTGTTGGTTTCCGCAGTAAGATTACTTGCATCTACACTACGGGTGAATGGGAGTATGAAACCTGATGACCAGCCCTGAGAAGTTACAATATCTTCTGTCTTTTGGTCAAATTGAAAATCACCAAAAGCAAAAACTGTATTTGAACCCTTAGTAATCCTTAAGCCCCAACTTTCTTGATGAATATCATTAGCACTGATACCTCCCGTAACACCGCTGAAATCAAGAATATTTCGTTCACCTTCGACTATGGAATCAATAATAATATCCTGACCCCAATTATCATAGAAGTAATAGGTATTAGCTTCATTTTTATCCCCAATAATTAAATCATTACCAGAGCTACCTGCAATATTTTCGATGCTAACAAGTGTTGTTTTATCTAAATCCTGATTATTATTAGCAATTTCTGCCCAATCATCATTGTTTTCTTGGAGAGGCAATAATGGTGTTTGCAGTGAATCTATTCTTTGTTTAGCCCTGCTCCAAAGGTCATTGATAATTTGTTGATTACCTTGCAAAGCAATATCTTGGGATAGATCAATAATAGTTGGGACTGATGTACCATCGAAACTAAAAGTATCAGGTTCATCTCCTGCTCCACCTCTTCCATCAATAGTGTCACTACCCCCATTACCAACGAAAACTTCACCTGTGGAATCACTACCATAAAGCGTATCATCTCCTGATGTGCCAATAATTTTACTGATTAAGATTACAGCAGTATCTTCAGAGAAGAAATCGACAATATCCTTCCCATTAAAATTGATCAAATTATCAGGTAATAAATCTAAAAGAGAGGTGAGGTTAAAGAAACGATTTCCTAAGATTCCTTCAGCACGTCCTAAGGGATATGTATCCAGAATTTCTATACCTTTTAAATTACCAAAGAAGCTACCAAAGGCATTTTCTCCAAAAATCAATTCTGGTGGTGTTACTTCATATCCTGCTTTTAAATCAGCTTCTATGCCTGGCTTATAATAGTCACTATAGTCAATCGTTACCTGCCCTCCTGAACCCGCACCAAGAGTTCCCTGTAATTGTGCCTCACCATGTAAATAAACGGTATTAAGACCTCTACCCCCACTAATATTTTCAATGTCCATAGCGGCGATATAACCACCGGAACCCAAAATTGGATTTCCCAAGATACCATCAGAAAACACTTTCTGAACATCAGAGACTAAATCACCGGAAAAATCAAAATCAGAAGGTGTAACTAAAACAAAATTATCCCAGCCTATACCAACATCCCAATCAGCATCTGGGATTTCAGCACCCAATAAATTAGCAACTTCACGAATAGTATTAGCAGTAAGTCCTATTCCATCATATACATGAATATAGAGATCACTCGTAACATTCGATAAATCAAGGGTGTCGAAAAACTCAGGTACTAAACTGGAATTGCTATTACTTCCAACTATATCGGGCGTCTCTAAAATTAATGCACCACCCCATTTGTCAGAAAATTCATATGTATCACTTCCAGTGGCACCATATAAAAGATGCAATCCTATATCTCCCCAGAGAATATCTGCCGCTATGTCTTTGAAAGCATCTGCCCACTCACCTTTTCTATAACCGCTATTGTAGAGTGGACTTAGAATAGCAGAAGTTACTTGAGTACCAACAGAAAAAGTATTACTACCCCATGTTTTATCTAACCAGTTTTCTCCTGGTTCCGATCTTATTCCAGTTCCTCTAAGAAAATTCAGACCTTTGCCATAGGTAATATTTTGGATGTATTTAACATTGTCATTAGGTAACCCATCTAAAGATAGACTTCTGCTACCCCAATCAAATACTTGAGCAGAAATATTTGGATCTGGTGTAATACCTAAACCATTAAAACCAAGGTTGACATAATTTGGCGATAATAATTCTTTGACAAAATCTTTAATGACAGTGCTTGTTCTAGTTGGAGAGCGTCCTGAAATATCAAGGGTATTAATAACTTGCTGTGGTAATATAGCGGTAAAATCAGCACTTGACAAAGCATCTAAGGCATCTAAAGCGCCAGTGATTCCATCAGCCAAGAATGGTCTGAAACCTTGACCTCCATACAACTCTCCTTCGTAAATAACATCCTCTTCAAGGACAAAAGTATTTTCGTTTCTACCACCATAAATAACAGTCTTAAGATTAACATTGGTGATTTTTATTTCATTAAACCCTAGATCAAATAATGTTAAACCCGCAGGACTTGCTTGTAATTCTTCTACAGGAATGAATTGACTTAAAAATGTGAATAACTGAGGTTGAAGCTGCGCTACTTTAGAAACAGTTAAGCTAACGCTACCATCATCTTCTTTTGAAAATACAAATTCTAATTTGTTGCTAACTGCTCGAAAATCTAGAACAAGTCCATGACCCCTAGCAGTCATTATTTTTGTATCAATGACTATCTCTTGTTTGCCGTTTCTGATAGCTGTGAGGAAATTATTATCTAATGTATATTTGTCATTAGTTCCCCACTTATTACCAAAAATAAAGGTATTATCAGCATTGGCCGCAACTATTTTTTCAATATGTCTGAGGGAGTCTTGCCCATCTTTGTCTCCCACGCCCACTGTCACAGAATTGGTTACATCTGCTGATAAAACTTGAATAGTAGCAGCTTTAAAAACTTCCTGACCGTTTGCATTTTTGGTTAATTGAGAGATATCATTATTATCTCGTTGAACAGTAAAAACGAGTTTACCACTACCGGGAATTAACCCATTTGTTAGAGCAACAATAAGAAAACTACTAATATCTATGGTCGCACCATTTTTATTTTTGGCTGTTTTTAACGCATTCGATATATCGTCTTTTAAATTCGTTTGTGTATTATTATCTGTTGTACTTGCTGATGCAACAGTTAGTAAATATTCTTCTGCTCCAGAGCCTCTATCAACTAATAATCTTAGGCTTAAATCTTGAAATAGTTTTTTGAAATTAATACCAGGAGTATAATCACCGTTTAAATCATTTTCTGCGGTGATAGAAACAATAGCCGCATTAATATCTGTTTTTAAAATATCTGTTTTTCCTTGGGCATATTGTCCATGAACAAAACCTAAAGTTCTTAAATGAACTTCACCTGTAGAATAATTAGTTCCTTTAAGACTATCTTGAGGTATTTCTAAGTTAAAATTACCTGTTCCAGAAATTAGGTTATTTTCACTAAAGATGTGGGTGAGTTTTTCAGTTACATTAGAGAAATCAAGAATATCTCTTTCTTTTGTTTTATTATTTCCAGTTGATTCAATAGCTGTGACAATATCATAACCCCAATTATTTTGGAAGACATAGGTATCAGTACCAGCGTCTCCCTTTATTTGATCATTTCCTTGTCCACCAATTAACAGATCATCGCCAGCGCCGCCTTGTAAAACATCATCACCAGTTCCACCATCTAATAAATCATCACCACCACCACCGTCTAAATTATCATTGCCTTCTCCTCCAAAAAGAACATCTTTCCCTTTATCGTCACCACCTTTTAGAGTGTCATTACCTGAGCCACCATCAAGATAATCATTATTATTTCCACCATCAATCTGATCATTTCCTTTATGGCCTTGAAGTAAATCGTTCCCCTCACTACCGTCTAAAGTATCATTACGATTACCACCTTCAAGGCGATCATCATTTTCACCGCCAGAGAAATTAACAGCTTGCTCAACATTTAGTGCAAATAATTGATCTTTTTCGTTACTTCCTGTAATCTTGGTAATCTTACCGTTATTTAGTGGGTCATTTTGAGGAATTCCATTCGTGTCATTATTATTAACTCCTGTTGCTGATGCGGCTAATAAATTTCCTGAAGTTAAGTTTGCTCCGTTTATTGTTAAGTTAGAAATAATATTATTAGAAGTTTTTGGTGTAATTTGGATTTTCCAAGGATCTCCTACTTTACCAGTTCCTTTAACTTCTACATTAGCAACAGTTTCTAAGTTAACACCGTTTTTGGCAGCATTATTAAGAGCATTTTTTACTGTATTATCACTTGCACCAGGGGCAATAGTTCCAGTAGTATAACCATCATAGGATAAGGTAAAATTTCCTCCTGATGCAGTTGTGAATAACTGCCACACTTTACCTGACTCAATTTGATTTAAAAATACAGCAGATGGATTTTGAGTAGGGTCAAGACTGAAATTAACTAGTTCTCCTAAGTTAAGGTTAACAGAATTTTTAAATTCACTGTAATCAAAAATATTAGTGCTATTTGTTGGATTTTTAATAATTCCTGGTAAGCTTGCATCTGCTTCAAATTTATAGGTGTTTGTTCTTTTACCACCAATTATATTTTCAACGCCTAAAACTGTTATTTGATAAGTCTTATTACTTTCCTTGTAAAAAACTACAACTTTATCTTGATTGTTTGCTTTACTGATTGTAATTGTTAAATCTTTATCAACTGCACTTAGGTCTAATACTGAATTATTAGCTAAACTACCCTGATTCCCTACAAGATCATTTAAAACAATATCACTTGCCCAAGCGCTGGCAATCTTATAAACATTATTACCTTTTCCACCAATCACTTTCTCAATATTGGGAATAGGAATAATCGTGTCTTTATCATCCCTCCCCTGAACTTGATCCCCAGTATAGTTAATTGGATTTTGGGCATTTATGGTAAAGCCTTTGACATAGAAACCATCATTATTTATAGTAAATTCAAGGTTTTGTTGATTAGTAATTTCTGAGAAATCCAGAGTATCAGTTCCTTCACCTGCATTCTCTATAACTGTATCTATGCCCCAATTATTCTCAAATTTATAAGTGTCGTTACCAAGACCACCAGTTAGGCTATCTTTATCAGCACCACCTATTAGGATATCATCATCAGCACCACCAGTTAGGCTATCATTACCCTCAAAACCAAACAGGATATCATCATCAGTTTCCAAAAAAGACCTAACTGATAAAGAATCAGGACCACCTATTAAAGTATCATTCCCATGACTACCCAACAGCACGTCATCATCAGCACCACCGTTAAAATTATAACTACTTACCAAAACACCACCATCAATCTTATCTTTTCCACTCCCTCCAGTAACTTGATTAATTTTAGTAAACCCATTGGCAATCAATAATGGAACAGTTCCAATTTTTTCACCTGTAAATTTTACATCTATATCTGCTCGACCTTGATAAATGATTTGATTAACAGAGTTAGCTACTTGATTATCTGCTCCACCTGTTAAAAGACCTTTAAGTTTTGCTCCATTTTCAAATATATAAGTGTTGTTGCGTAATCCACCTTTGATGTTATTAATATTTTCAAAAAACAATACATTATTATTGTTTTCAAATTTGACTTCAATTAAATTATTATTTTTGATAGTCAAAGTTATATTTGAGTCAACCAGGGATAAATCAAGAGTGTTTGTAGCTGTTAATCCTCCGACTAATTTCGGAATCTTATTAACTGTTAAGAACTCTTTCCCTGGTTCATTGATTTGAACTCTACTGTTGTCGGCAGAAAAATCTAATACTTTGAATGTCAAGTTCTTAGAAACAGTAGAAAAATTTACTTCTGACTTAGTTTTATTATTGCCTATAAAGTTCTGCGCCGCGCTCCCAAATATAATAGATTTTTCATCATTAAATCTGGTAACAATAAACCTAAAGGTATCAGAAAGATAAGAAAGCTTTAAGTCGGCAGTTACTTTTGAAAAATCTAGATTAGTGATTCCAGAACCTCTTTGACTACCCCACTCTTGACTATTATCGTTTGCAACGAAATCAAGAAATATATTTTGATAGCTGTTTAAAGTTAATTCATCAAACACCAAATTAGCTTCAATATTCCCAGCATTTACCTCAAAAACCCAATCTCCTCCTAGTGCGGCATTTCCCGTCAAATCATTAGAAGCAGCAATATCTGCCCCTGTCAACAGTGCTAACTGCTCAACAAAAGCCTCCCCTACAACACCAGCAGCTACATTACATCCATAAAACAAAATATCCGCATTACCACTTAAAGCACTTCCCCAGCCCATCAAATCAGACTGATACTGATCCAAAGTCTCCTGACTCAATACAGTCGAACCCAGACGCACTAATCCTTCTGCAGCATGAGCGACAATATGAACCGCATCAATTCCTTGACGTTGAGTCAGCACTTGACTAATTTGGAAAATGCCATCTTCAGCAGGATTGAGAATTACAACCTCTACACCAGAACCCACTCCGGCCAATAAAGTCTCATAATCTTCAACCGCACCATCCACAAACACAATCTCTGAAGAAACTCCTTGAGAACCGGACTCATTTGTGGAAAATCCACCCAAACCGTTAAAAATTTCAGGATTTCCAACCCCATAACCCAATAAAACTCCATGCTCACCAACTCCAGTGAGTGAATTTATATCAGTAGGATTGCTACTCAGAGGTTCAGTAAATACAAACCCATCAATTAATCCTAAAGGAGTAACTTCTAAGGTTTGAGGTATTAATAAATCATTAATAATAGGTATTTGTTCTCTTGGTAAACCCCGGTTATCTTGTTTCTGTTCAAATCCCTGTTGTAAGGGATCATTCAAGTCAACTCCGGGTATATTACTTGGGTTTAAGTTATTATCGTTGTTTAAATTAGAATTAGAAGGTTCCATATTTTTCGCTTCCTAAATAAATTTGTTAAATGATTAATGTTGTTTTATAGTTAAATGGTTAATACTGTTTTACAGATTTAAAGTCAAATTAATTGGTAAATTTTGCATCTTTTCTGCCAGCCATTCTTGCAATATTTGATTTTCAATTTGTTTTTGGATTTTTTTGTCTAAAGTCGCAGGAATTACTTCTTCAATCCTGAATAAACACCATTTATTTGACATCTCCACTAATCCAAGCAATTCCCCTATCTTGGCAGATTCAAGGGCTTTTATGATTTCTGGCGCTAACTCTTGCCGACGAGTTAAACCCCTCATTATCTTAATTTGAGGATTATTCATTAATGAATGTTCTTGAACAACTTGTTCTAAAGTTGTTGTTTCTTCAATAATTTGATTTTTTATGTTCGTTGCTAATTCCTGCTCATCAAAAATCAGACAGTTTAAGTCAAGCTGCTCAAGCAAATATTTCTGTTTCAGAAAATATTCTTCTAATTTGGGTGCAGAAATTTGAGTTCTCAGCTTATCTAGTTTCAAGCCTAATAACACACGATTTTGAAATGTGGCATAATTCATCCCTTCTTGAGATAACCTATTTTGGAAATCATCGGGATTTGTCAATTTTTGTTGCAAACGAAATTCAATCACCGCTTGCTCAAATTCAGCACTACTGATATTCAAATCATCGCGTTTTTGGATTTCTTGGAACAGAAAATGATGGGTAACTATTTCTTGCAGTAGTGGACGGAATCTACCAAAGGCTTGCAAGTAGCCCAAGCTTTGCTTTAAAGAAACTTGGTCTTCGCCAATAGTTAAAAAGGGGAGGGAATCTATATCTGTCATAAGTTTTATAAATGCAAAGGAAAATGAACAAATAATATTACCTGCTTGCACAAGTCATAAGACCTCGCGGTATGCGGGAAACTCAGTCCCTTTAGGGCTGAGAGGGAAGCGACACGGGCGGTTTTAACCGCTTTGAATCTTTTTTCATTACCGCCTTGGAGTTGGGAAATTCGGGGTACTGTTGTGATGTACTTTCAACGGGACAATTACCGATTCAAATTTCTCAACTCTGTACGCATAATGTTTTGCTCCGAAGAGCCTCCCATTTCTGGGGTAATGTTAGCTTCGACCTGTTATAAGAGCTTGTTATACTTGCAACACTGTTTCAGTGACCTTAAAACTGTTTAATTGCAAATGACAGAGCAAGGAACTAGCTTCGCATTCCGGGGTGTCGTGACTCAAATAACGGCTACCCTTAGACTATGCTCAGGGTGGTCTGGTCAGTACAGCTTGTTTGATTTCTCTTGCAAGCTCAGTCCCTTTAGGGCTGGGTTACTGACTGTAACTACACTAACTTAAAGTTAAAAGGCTAAAATCGTGCCTTTTTAAGATAATAATATAATTCAGTAAATACCATAAGAGTCTTTTTGCCACTTAGGCAAAAGCTTGTACCACAACTGGGTAATCACAGCTTATGCAAGGGTTTCACCAACTTTTGGACTACCCCATGAAGCAACATCATCAACAGATGTAGCAAAAATTAAAGTTAAAAATCCAATAAATGTTAGATTGCATTGGTGCAAAACTTCTGTATGATCTTGCTAATGCGTAAATAAAATGAGTAATGGAGGTGAAGAGATGACAACCGGAGAAACGGCAAAAGGACAAAACGATACTAAATAGTAAACGCTTTGTCCCATCAGAGAATTGCCGATTTTAACTTTGCTCCATCTATGAGAGCGGGGTTAATTTCAAAGAAACCGTATCAGAGCGGGGTTAATTTCAAAGAAACCGAAGAAGTGGCGTTTAGGTTTGGCGACTCAAATTCCCACCAATTGGCTTTCTTAAAATTATTTCATGTTGCTCTCCGAGGGGGAGAGGGGGTCTTCTCCTATGAGGGGAATCCGTTCTTCTATATTAAAGCAGATTGCTGGAACATTCCAAGCCTTCCAACTGGAATATTTTTGGAAAATAAATAATCTGACCCTGGATTTACCCACCCAAATTACTGATTGAGACAGGATATAAAGTGTGGAAAGTGGCGTTTAGTAAGAGTTTTAACAATTTCACATCCACCCCTAACCCAAAATTTTCAACAACCTGTGTAAGTCCCAAGATTATTTACTCCTCGCCAAAAAATAAGCCAACCCAGAAAGAAGCAGCAGCAAATCTCATAAATATGTAAGAGCAACACGAATAACCCCCTCTGATACCCAGAAAAACCAAGTATCAAGAGGAATCTACCGTGTTAAATAACAAAGACCTAACATCAGTTAATCAATCTCCTGTTCCAGAACATCCAGAACATCCAGAACAGCAAGCAAACAGCCAAACATCAGCTTCTCAAAATAATCCAGAACAGCAAGAAAGCAGCCAATCTCCTGTTCACCCCCCCAACAACCTCACAGAAGCCGAATACCACGAACTAGCAGTTAGCAGCGCCATCCATCCAGAACTGATAGAGCGCAACTTCATCCACATCGCCGGCGATACAGTTCTCAACTACCTGTTCATTTCCAAAGCCATCCCTCGCTTAAACACAGGTAGAGTCACCAGTTCATTCCTCAAACTGTACCAATACGCCACAGAGGGGGGAATATGGATTAGTGGACTAGACCCCTTAAATAACTGGCAACCAATGGAGTGGGGACGATTCAAACCCACCCAAGGGCGTATTGACAAAAATGGCAAAATAGTTAAATACGAATCACCACCGAAAACACCCAACCGTGTCACCTACTTTGATGTTCCCGACTGCATTTGGGATAAAGTTGCAAAACGTTACAATATCAAACAAGATCATTCTTCCCCAGCACAGCATTTACAAGACCAATTAAATCCCCTCTCGTTTTGGGATACTCCCGTCTTATTTTGGGCATTGGTACTGTTGCTATGGAGTAATAACAAACAACAAACAGAGACAGTAGCAACCTCCACCCCTTCATTAAAAAGCGGGTTTTATTGGGGGAGCAAGAATAAACAACAAACAGAAACAATAGCAACTCCATTCTCATTGTGGGAATGGTTAGTAATGCTATTAAGCAAGAACCAACAACAAACAGAAATAGTCGAAACTCCCCTTTCATTTTGGGAATGGGTAGTGCTGCACCCAGAAATCCCGATTATTCTGTGTGAAGGGGAGAAAAAAGCAGCTAGTTTATTAAGTCAGGGATTTGTAGCGATCGCACTCCCTGGTATTTGGAACGGGCGGATTGGCAAAAAAGACTTTGACGAACGCTTACACCCCGACATCATGCCTGTTGCCCAACCAGGGCGTAAATTTATTATCCTTTTTGACTACGAAACCAAACCCAAAACCCGTTGGTCAATATTCCAAGCCACCTTGCGTACAGGTAAAACCATTGAAGCTGTAGGCTGTACCTGTGAAGTCGCACTGCTACCAGGTCCCGAAAAAGGCGTAGATGATTTTATTGTCGAACGCAGTAAATTAATCGAAAGTGGACAAACAGTTAAATACAGTCAATTCATTGAGGATAGTCGAACCAATACCCACACTCAAGCAGTTAAGCAGAATTTAATAGTTGAAGGTAATCAATTAAACAACGATGGTCAAATAATAGAATGTCATCAGGTAATTAATCAGATTTCACCAGTTGAAGACAATCAGTTAACAGACAACCGTAACGTCACAAAAAGCCATAGTGTAATTATTCAAAATCTACCACATCAAAGCAATGAACTAACAAAAAATAGTCAAGTAATAGAAAGCCATACTGAAGTTCATCCTATTGCACCATATCTAAACACTCAACTAATCGAAAATGGTCAATTAGTAAAGCATGATCATGTAGTTAATCAGAACTCACTAGTTGACAACAATAAACTTACCAATAACGGTCAAGTCATAGAATGTCATCAGAACTCACTAGTTGACAACAATAAACTTACCAACAACAGTCAAGTTACAGAACAGCATGAAGTAATCAATCAGGCTTCATTACTTGAAAGCAATCAACCTACTGAAAATTATCCAGTAACAAAATGCCATCAAGCAATTAATCAAAACTCACAAGTTGAAAACAATCAATTAATAGAACCTAGTCAATTAATAGAACAACATCTTGCAGTTAATCAGAATGTAGCAGTTTCAATTAATCAAATAAACGCCTTACTGACCACCATAATTGATGATGCCATCAGTTTAAAACAATACCAACGCTCATTCCACACTAGGCATCGGGGACTAAGCAGCAAATACAAACCAGATATTCGGGTCAACGTCAAATACCTATCATCAGCTGAAAAACTTCCCTCTTCTGGACTGGTAGTATTGTCCAGCGACATGGGGACAAACAAAACCGGACGCATGGCTCAATGGCGGGAAGCAAATCCTGATGTCAAATTCCTCAACACCGGACATCGGGTTAACCTGCTGAAAAACTTAGCAACTCGTCTTAAAACAGATATGTACTCTGATTTAAGTTATGCAGGTTTAGCCAAAGCACAAGCCCTCAGCATCACCATTGACAGTTTGCACAAGTTAAACACTCAAATGCTCAATTACGGATGCGTGTTTATTGATGAAGCTTGCCAATACTTAACTCACCTACTGCACAGTAAAACCTGTAAAGAATATCGAGCGCAAATACTGGAAGTGTTGGAATATATCGTTCATAACGCCTCGCTAGTAGTCATCGCCGATGCTCATATGGACGACATCACAGTAGAGTTCTTCCGCGCCATGCGTCCACCAGAGGAAAAACCCTTTATTCTCAAAAACGATTGGCGAAATGGCGATCGCTTAATTTATTGGTATGAAGGCAATAACTCCTCAGCCATAGTTGCCCAGATTTCCGCCGCGCTGATGAACAAACAGAAAATCATGGTAGCTTCTGACTCTAAGCGGTTCATTAAGAAACTAGAACAATCCCTTACCATGAAAGTACGGGTGGAAGAGGCAGGGAGCAGGGAGCAGGCTTCCGCCGTGAGCGTCAGCCGAACGGGAGCAGGGGGACTGGATATCTTTACGGTAGTTAAAGATGGTGCAACTCCAACTTTGTCATCGGTAAATTCCACAACGTCTGAAGGAATTAGCAATTTTAGTTCTCAAATATCACAAGTAAACTCAACATCATCTGAAACAGTTAAAGATGGCCATTCTCCAACTTTGTCACAGGTAAATTCAACATCATCTGCAACAGATAAAAATGAAAATTATCAAATATTACAGATAAATTCCACATCATCAAATCATTCCCCCACACCCGATAGCCAACACCATTCAGACTTAGAAGTGAATGCTCAGTCGAACACTGACGCTCACAGAAGCACCACATCCAGACTGAGATTATGGTCTATTCACTCAGACAACTCAGGTAGCGAAGAAAACGTTGCCTTCATCAAAGACATTACCAACGCCGTCAAAGATGTTGATGCCCTGTTAACCTCTCCCAGTCTCGGTACAGGAGTAGACATCAACGAATATCATTTTGACGTAGTATATGGCATCTTTCACGCCAAATCCCAAACCGCTACCGAATGCGCTCAACAACTGTACCGCTATCGTCCTCACGTCCCCATTCATGTATGGGTTGCCCCCCGTCCTCCCTTTGGTTATCAGGAAACCAACGCCCAGAAAATCAAAGAACGAATCCTGCAAACTAATGAAGTTACGGCTTTCCTCATCCGCATTGACAAGGAAACTGGACGCAGAGGAGTAGAAAAAGATTGGGCATTAGATACTTATTGTCAAATTCTTGCTGCCCGTAACCGCTCTATCAACAATCTGCGGGCTGATTTACAAGATCTATTAACAGAAATGGGGAATAAAATCATCTCCATGGGTGGTGATGAAGATACTTTTGCCCTAGAGCAGATGAAAAAAGCTGCTGCGGCTTTAGATACGGCTTATTACTCAGCAGTAACCAGAGCCAAGAATATCTCCCCGACGGAATATCGTCAGCGTCAAAATAAAGATTACCTTAAACCAGAAGAAGTGTTTGAATGTGAGAAATTCCGCCTTCAAGATACTTATGGAATAGAAGTTACAGAATCACTAGTAGAAAAAGATGCTGGTGGTAAATTAAGTCGAGCCATTTCCGCATTTGAGGCCATCCTCAAAGAACCAGATGGAACAATTTTTGACACTAACAGCAATAGACAATACCCAGCCCCACCAACAATTGTGGCAGAGAAAGACCGCCAAGAGCGAGAACATCTGCCTTTATGTATGGACTGGGGTAATTATTCAGCCAAATGGTTGGCACGGTTTAATTTAGGACTGCATGACATTTTAAAACGGTTAGTAGCAGGAGAGGAAGTGACTGCCCGTGATCCTGATTTATTGAGAATGGTAGCACTTGCTAAAGAATATGGGATCTACATAAAAACGATTCTGGGCTTTACAGTTCCAGATAAATGTCAACCGATATGGTTGTTAGGAACTTTATTAGACCAATTGGGATTAAAGCTGGATGACCGCAAGGAGGGTCCACGTGGGAAACAAGTAAAACTTTTCTCCCTTTCTCCAGTGGAATTGGATTTTGCCCTCAAGGTAATTGCTCACCGAGAGCATAAGCGGAACATGAAGCAGGAAAGGGCGCAGCAAGCTCAGGAATCACAACGGCGTTATCAGGCTGGAATGCAGTCTAGATATGGGGTTGCGCCACCGCCTGACCCGGTATCCACTCCCCCCCCTAATGGTATAGGGAATCCTCTAGGGGAGGGGGTGAATACTACGGTAGATCAAGTCGATTTTGCAGCTTGTTCTAGAGATGGTAATGACCTTTCTCTAGTTAATGGTGCTGATGGAGTTGATTTTAAGCAGTTTCAACTGGATGATGGCGATGACACTTCCTTGGTTAATTGTGTTGAGTTACTGAGAACGAGTTTGAAAAAGGGTGTGGAGGCGATAAAGTCGGTTCTTCGTTCCTGGAGTGAAGATAGAAGATGGGGGGCTGTGTTGTTGCTGGAGGACATTGCTGCTACTGAATTGCGCTCTCTAGAGCAGTTGATGCCACATTTTTATGATTGGCTGAGTGAATCGGTTTTACCAATGGATTGTTAGCAAGACATTCCCGATAAGACAGCCACGGAGATTCAATGTTCAATCATCTACTAAGAAACGGCAAATTTAAGTAAGGCGATAGCCGAGATGATCAACCAAAGATTCTGGGTTCAATCATTTACACCCCACATTCCGCACCCCAAAATGTTACAGAGGGAAATTACGGAGATGAAAATCAAAGGGAGCATCAAAACAAACAGATAAAGTGAAAAAAGGCATTTGAGAAACAGTAAATCACCAAAAATGTCATCAAAATCTATTCTCAATAAGAAGCAATAAGAATGCACACCACCTGGAGAGGTCAATAGATAAGTGAAAGAAGATATTCAAGAAACAATTATAAGTTAGACTAATCAATTAAAGTAAAAAACGAAATTATAGACATAGTAAAATGGAGCTATAAATCAAAGAGATTAGCTCATCTTTACAAGAGAAATTAAATTGATAGAGATGATAATTAGCTGACTAATTGATAGTAACGTAAACAATCATCTGGTAAAAGACTCAAGATAAAATCTCTGTCCTTATTCCAATTAGAAATATGTTTCTCCTGATTGAGTGTAACCAAATGAATACACTGAAAGCATTGAAAAATCCAGCGTAAAGTAGGACGATTAGTTGCTTTGCCTAATTGATTTTTAATTGTTGATTTAGACTCCAAAAGAGCATTTCTAATATGACGTTGAGCCAAAGTATAAACCAGTAGACATAAACCCATAATCATTCCCAAAGACTCTATTCTCTCAGGACTTTTGAGGAAAATACTGTCGGCAAAAAATAATGGGTCTTTGAGAAAACCAAACCCCCTCTCACATGACTGCTGGGCTTTATATTCACTTAGCATAGAATCATTGCTTAGTTCCTGTGAATCTAAAACATTTGTCGCAATAATAAAACGTCCCGCACTCAGCAATTCTGTATTAATTTTACTTTCATCCTGGGAGACTGTAGCTGATATTTGATAGGATATTTCTCCTGAAGTATCTTTTTTATTAGATTTTACTTGAGTCACCGTACTTTCGTGAATTTGATGATATTTGAATTGTTTTGATAATTTTGATAATGCCTTGATAGCATCTGCAACACATGCAAATCTCTCTTGTGATAACTTTTTCAAATCTTGCACAGCTTTTGATTCTGCTTTGGTAATTTTTTGTGTGAGCTTATGCAGGTCTGATTCTTTTCTTTCTTGACTTTGCACTACTAACCATCTTTGTTCTATCCCTGCATAATTTTGGATTTTTGATGCTAATTTATATCCTGGTATTGTACTATCAATAAATTCTGATTCTGCTAATGTTGATATTAATGTTTTTGCTGCTTTTATGCTTAATGGTACTCGACATAACCAACGTAATTCTGACATCATTTTCAGGTTTGATTCTGTATATAAAGCAGCGTCAGCAACCATGAGACTATTAACTTCTAATTGTTTTTGATATTCTACTGCTATTTGACCAAAACATGATGAATCTGCTTGATTTCCCGATGCTAGTTTTAAAAATATTGGGATGTCTCCATCTCCTGAACATATCATTTCTATGATGAATTGTTTTAAATCTGGTCTATGGTCACGGGAATAACCGTAGGTGATGGTTATTTCTTTTGGTGATTTTACTGCTAATTCTTCTAATTCTTGGTTATTTCCTACTTTTTGACTCTCAAATATTACGAATGGTAAGCTAGTGTTATACTGCCCATGCACGTGCATTGATGATGAGTCTAGATGTGATGTTGATAGTGATACTCCAAATTTTTGAGCAGCTTTTAAGGCTATGATAAAAAAGATTGTATCTAAGCCTTTTATAAACAGTTTATCCATGACTCTCCCCAATTTATCGTCGTTAAGATATTCTGGTTTTACTCCTGTTCCTATTAGATGCTCACAGGCGATTGTTTCAAAATATTGGGGAAACATATATAACGGTTTGGAGACAAATCCTAACCCGTTTATTATCATGGCTTTTACCACTTGACCTGCATTTACTTTTTCGTCTTTTTCGACTCCTATTAATTCATTTATTATTTCTACTATTCCGATTGAATCTATGATTCCTGCTACTATCCCTAGATGGTCTATGTTCTCAATTTCTATTTCTTGAGGTTTTAATTTCACAACAGTTTCCTCTAATACTTCTGTTGTCATCAATTATTTCTTATTTGGTTATCAATTCATTTTTTTCTTTTGTTACCAAGTTTCACTTTATCACACCACGTCCCTTTTAATGCTACTTATTCTTATTAAGCATCTTAATTTTTGAATTGGCTTTAGTTATTATGTACTACTTTAAGGGCTTTTTTGATCTGTGACAGTTTGGGGTGCGGAATGTGGGTTCAAAAAACACCACCATGAACACGCCCAATTACAGTTTATTACGGCAAAGCCTTTGGACACCACCTACCACACCCATTGCCGAAAATTCCCACGCAAATAATCATCCCCCAGAACCAACAGAAATCACCGAATTTCTAGGTGAAGAATTACTCGGGGTCTAGCCGGGATAAGGGTAAAATGGGACACGTTGTAAATAAATGTTGCAGAAACCAATTTAGTGATTTATTAACTTGCCCGAAAATGGTAAAGAGACATTCAACTTTTGCACACTAAAATCAACTTTTTACGCGGTTCAGCCTCTCAAACTTGCCCATAAATAACCCTTTTAGGGAATGTTTTTATTTGAAATGTTAAGTTCAGATGGAGGCTGAAACAACGGTAAATCAAGAGTTTTGAAAATTAAGTTTACAAAACTTTACATCATGTCCTATTTTGCAGGTATCTCGGCTGTACCCCTAGTGGTCTGTCAATTTTGATTTTGTGCGTTACCGATCTCCAGAATTATTGTGGAACAGTCAATATACAATAATCTTACTCACAATTTTAAGCTTGACAGACCACTAGTAGTGCAGCAATGCAAATAATTGACATCAGCAAGCCCACAACACCCACCATTAAGGGTAATTATCATACATCTGGGTCTACTTTAGGTGTGCAAATAATCGGCAACTACGCTTATCTTGCTGATTTTTATTTAGGGTTACAAATAATCGACATTAGCAACCCCTCTAAACCCACCATCAAAGGAAATTATCGTACTTCAGGCATTTCTGTAGATGTGCAAATACTCTTTTAAAAGTGGGTAGGTTATTCTATTTTTTTTAATGTCATTTTAAATCACAGTTAAAAGCCCATCATTAATCAGTCGGCGAGTAAGGACAAGCTTTGCATTATCACTTAAATTATCAGGCATTTCCCTAATAGCAAACCTTTCTGAATTTACTACAAAAAGAAATGCAGGCTCTAGTATATTAGCCCCTGTGATTGCATAACCACCTGAAAATTGTAGCCTAACTGAGTCCTTATCTTTAAAAACTCGGCAGAACATTCCTTCTCGTTTTCTAACTATAGTATCTGTATTAAGTGTATCTATTCCAGAGGTATGAAAGCAATCATCATCAGGCAAGGATTGCATTTTATTCATCACTCGCTCTGCAATACGGTCAGTTGCTTCCTCAATATTAAGAGACTGTAGGAGCCGTTTCAGGAGTAATTCACTCTTAGCATATAGTAAAGGCAACATTTGGTTGCTGTTAGTAAACCCAATTGGTAAAGATTCACGAAATTCAACGTCTTGCTCACTAGCTAATTCAAGGACTGATTCAAGGAGGGTTTTCCAGGAGAGAGGGCTTACTCCCACGGTCAAATGCATAGAAAATTCATCTGAGGTTAATGCCTCATGAACCATACCTCTAGGGATGTATAGTAAATCTCCAGTTTGAAGGTAGGCATTTAGTTTAGGTTCTCCTACATATCCTTGAGGAATATCCTGAGCCATTTCATCTAACGGTAGGTTTATCAATGAATTATGTAAACGCCAGTTCTTGGAGCCTTCAATCTGTAAAATGAATACATTCTGAGTATCAAAGTGAGGCGCAAGTCCCTGAGAACCTTGAGGTGTCAAATACATATTCACATTGACAAGAAAATTGAATAACACCTCGAAACTTCGACAAAGCAATGCAATAGGTTTCCATCGTAATTGCAAATCGTTCAGGACAATAGTATCCCCTTGTGCATAGGCTTTAGTAAGACGATCAATGCTTGGAACTTGAGTTGTATAGTCAATCCAACCCTCTTTCCTATTGTGGTTGGCAAGCTGAACGATACCCCAAGATAACTCTCTACTCCAGAGAACTGTACTTAGCTCTTGCACTGAAAACAAACCAGAATAGTAATTAGAATTATTTCGGGATATTACAAGAGGCTCTTTCTCCCAGTACTTATGGAAGAACTCTTCAGGCTGAAGTGGTTGTATAAGACTTTCAAAGCTAGTTACGTACATCAAATCAAGTTTTTTCTATAAACTAAGTTGGGATTGGCAGGACTAGAGTACAACTCCCTCAAGTTCTACTTCCTCTAAAGTCAACTTGTTGAGTGCTGCTTGACGATCTATCATCATTTCCCTAACCCATTCCTGATTACTGTGGTTAATATAGTTTTCAATGCAGTAAGCAGAATAACCAATGTGGTTGATCTCATCACGAATCAACAAGTCAGACATACGAGTAAGTTTGAAACGAGTCTCTGGTGTAGTATAGGCTTGAAGTACAGGACGCAAAAGAAGTTGCAGAATCAGTGCCCGAATTTCCATCAAATTGACTTGGATTAACTCATATATCACAGTTCGCTCGTCCATAAATTGAGCAGGGGAAGTTGGCTCAGTAAGTGGATGGTTTTGCTTAGTGTAACCAGGAGATAATGTTTTTAACTGTGTTCTAAACTCTGTCTCTATTGCACTAGGAAAGAGTATGTCAAGCATAGTAATGAACATTTTTGAATGTCGAGACTCATCTATGGAGTGACCACGAACTAACTCTACGTACTTCTGATTCTCAATGATCTCAGAGAACTTCCAAATTTGTCTAGAGCCGTATCCCTCTTTGTTTGCATTTATAATTAGAGAGTTAGCAAACCACTCAGGCTTACGGGCGAGCTGACGATACAAGTCTCCGTACCATGTCATACCATGTGGAGGCGGGTGAATCTCACATGCTTCACTCAAAAAATCTGCGTAGTATTCAAAATCCTGAAAACTATAACTTTGAAGATAATTTAGCGCCAACTCACTAACGTTGTTCATTTTTATATCCTTACTTTACTTTGTTTTCCGCAGAAAATAAGAATTCTTTTTGCGGAAAGTGAATTTATGTAAGTAGGCGAACAGAAAAATTTAAAAGTATGTAACCGTATGTAAAGTTGTCTCAATGCATATTCTTATTGAGTTTCAGCCATTTTACAAAACGCAATACCCCTCATTTTTATTTTGTTCACCTACTTAAGCTGATTATGTAACTGGACTAGGTAATCATACAATTCCTGAAAATTTGACAAAATGGGTTTGTGAAAAAGTGATACTTGTTCGCTTTATAACAAACCCAGTCAATTCAATTTTAACTGCGCTGATGACCGATTTAACTGCGCTGATGACCGACCAAGAGTGTGATTACGAATTGCAAATCCACCATTCAATTGTTGCATTTCATTTGGTGATAGTTTTGCTATCTTTAAACTTTTTACTTTATCAATGTTAGTGTTAATTGATTTGATGTCTTCGTCACTCATTTCAAACTTAATTTGCTCGTTCTTCTGGCTCATATTTACTCTCCTTGATGATGTATATTGATGATCTAGACTAACCTAGTAAGCATTTTTTAGATTTTACTAAGAAATACATTGATAACTGCAATGGCTAGTCTTTTGAGAATTCACAAAAAAAACGGGTAAATTAGGCAAGCTTTCTAATTTGCATTGCCAAAAATTACAACCTGTAGGACTACTATCTAATTTCTGAACAATCTTTCAGATAAAACCCTAATTGAAACGGGTTTTTAGTCTTAGTATGTTTTTGAACATCAAGTTAGTAGTTTTATAATAAAAGTATAACTAATAAAGTTATTTTTTAAACAAAATATGAGTTTTATTGATATAGATCCAAATAAAAAATAGACTAAAATGTTATCTAAAAAGTTATTTATCTGCGTATAAATAATATCTTTTTGTCAAAATAATCTCTAAGTAATAAAAACATAATTTTTGGAAAAACATAATTTTATCAGTGTAATTAGCAATAATACATTTAGTATCGTCGTGTATCTTTAGTTAATTTATTAAGTAAACACTTAAAAGATTACAATATTATGCTCATATTAATAAAAGTTATGAAAAATCTAAGTATGATATAACCCACATTCCGCACCCTTAACTGTCACAATCGGTTATTACGGAAATTGATTAATAAAAAAGGAGTAAAAAATTACCTTTGGCTCAAAAAAATGAATTTTGGATAGGAAAATTTATCAGATGTATTCTCAATAAGGAGCAATAAATACAAGAGTGATTTGGTAGAGAATTTTAATAATATAATTTTATGTTGATAGTCTCAATACATAATTGAGACTTATATTTATCTAAAAATCAAGTTTAAAACGCCATGAGAATTTCAGAACATTAATTTGGGGTCTAAGTAAGTCGGCCCAATAAAATCGATATATGTTTAGTTTTGTAAAAACCGTGAAACACCCTATTTATAAGGTATTCGTTAATTTATATTTCGTTACATAGATTGATTTTTTAACGCCGACCTACTTATCACTATCAACATCACATCTAGACTCATCATCAATGCACGTGCATGGGCAGTATAACACTAGCTTACCATTCGTAATATTTGAGAGTCAAAAAGTAGGACATAACCAAGAATTAGAAGAATTAGCAGTAAAATCACCAAAAGAAATAACCATCACCTACGGTTATTCTCGTGACCATCGTCCAGACTTAAAACAGTTTATCATAGAAATGATATGTTCAGGAGATGGAGACATCCCAATATTTTTAAAACTAGCATCGGGAAACCAAGCAGATTCATCATGTTTTGGTCAAATAGCAGTAGAATATCAAAAACAATTAGAAGTTAATAGTCTCATGGTTGCTGACGCTGCTTTATATACAGAATCAAACCTGAAAATGATGTCAGAATTACGTTGGTTATGTCGAGTACCATTAAGCATAAAAGCAGCAAAATCATTAATATCAACATTAGCAGAATCAGAATTTATTGATAGTACAATACCAGGATATAAATTAGCATCAAAAATCCAAAATTATGCAGGGATAGAACAAAGATGGTTAGTAGTGCAAAGTCAAGAAAGAAAAGAATCAGACCTGCATAAGCTCACACAAAAAATTACCAAAGCAGAATCAAAAGCTGTGCAAGATTTGAAAAAGTTATCACAAGAAGAATTTGCATGTGTTGCAGATGCTATCAAGGCATTATCAAAATTATCAAAACAATTCAAATATCATCAAATTCACGAAAGTACGGTGACTCAAGTAAAATCTAATAAAAAAGATACTTCAGGAGAAATATCCTATCAAATATCAGCTACAGTCTCCCAGGATGAAAGTAAAATTAATACAGAATTGCTGAGTGCGGGACGTTTTATTATTGCGACAAATGTTTTAGATTCACAGGAACTAAGCAATGATTCTATGCTCAGGGAATATAAAGCCCAGCAGTCATGTGAGAGGGGGTTTGGTTTTCTCAAAGACCCATTATTTTTTGCCGACAGTATTTTCCTCAAAAGTCCTGAGAGAATAGAGTCTTTGGGAATGATTATGGGTTTATGTCTACTGGTTTATACTTTGGCTCAACGTCATATTAGAAATGCTCTTTTGGAGTCTAAATCAACAATTAAAAATCAATTAGGCAAAGCAACTAATCGTCCTACTTTACGCTGGATTTTTCAATGCTTTCAGTGTATTCATTTGGTTACACTCAATCAGGAGAAACATATTTCTAATTGGAATAAGGACAGAGATTTTATCTTGAGTCTTTTACCAGATGATTGTTTACGTTACTATCAATTAGTCAGCTAATTATCATCTCTATCAATTTAATTTCTCTTGTAAAGATGAGCTAATCTCTTTGATTTATAGCTCCATTTTACTATGTCTATAATTTCGTTTTTTACTTTAATTGATTAGTCTAACTTATAATTGTTTCTTGAATATCTTCTTTCACTTATCTATTGACCTCTCCAGGTGGTGTGCATTCTTATTGCTTCTTATTGAGAATAGATTTTGATGACATTTTTGGTGATTTACTGTTTCTCAAATGCCTTTTTTCACTTTATCTGTTTGTTTTGATGCTCCCTTTGATTTTCATCTCCGTAATTTCCCTCTGTAACATTTTGGGGTGCGGAATGTGGGATAAAAGTCCTGCGAAAATCATGGGCAGAAAAGTTTGTTACCCCAGCTTCTACACCCCGTTTTTCCAGAATAAACAGCACTGCTTGAGGTGTCAGTTGTCGTAAAGTCACCGCCCCAGATTTATTAATGTGACAGATTAAAGCTCCAGATTCCCGCCCTCTAATTTCTAACCAATCTTCGATAATTGGTAAAACTCCATCTGGTAAATAAACAGTTCTATCTTTACCACCTTTACCACTGCGGACTTTCACACTGCCAGAATGGAAGTCACTCAACATTAATTTTACTGATTCCCCCCGGCGTAACCCCGCACCTCGCAAAATTGCTATCAACGCCGCATCTCTATAACCAATGGGAGTAGGGTCATCAAAACAAGTTTGCATCAGGGTATTAATTTCAGTTTCAGATAAAAAACGCCCCTTCAATTCCTTAGACAGCTTGATATTAGCGATATCTACCGCCCTAGCAAAATCTTTAGCATCCATTAATTCAAGTCGTAATGCTTCTTTCAAGACTCTCCTTAATGCACTCAGCATTTTATTAGCTGTGGCTGGTGCATATCTTTCCATCAGTATACACCGTAATAAGGCTGTATGTTTATAACGCAGTTCAGCCCAATTTAATGTCAGCGCATCACATTCATTGCTGGTAAGGATACGAGCGATAGCGAAGCGCTCCGTAGGAATCGCATCCAATGCCTGTTTCATCGCCGAACGAGAACCGGGAGATAGAGCAGCAAGATAGACAGCAGCGGGGTGTTGAGTTAGGGAGGTGGGTGCAGTCAAAGCTAGGGAATTGACAACAGTTATTTCACCAATTTCCGGGGATTCATTCATTTACTTATCCGAAGATGCCTTCTAGCTAGTTATATTCTGATAAGTAATATTGTAATTTGACCTTTTCCCTCTCTAAAATTTATTTGGCATTGATTGGGTAATTTCTGTGGGGGGCTGCAAGCGCAAGCAGTTCGCAGCGATAGCGAAGCACTCCGTAGGAATCGTTATCGCTCTATAAAAATTTCCCCTAAGAAAATTCTGCACGATGTTCTCAATTCCGGTTTTCCCCAGTCTGATTATTTTCCCTCAAGAAAATTCTGCACGGTGTTCTCAATTCCGGTTTTCCCCAGTCTGATTATTTTCCCTCAAGAAAATTCTGCACGGTGTTCTCAATCCCGGTTTTCCCCAGTCTGATTATTTTCCCTCAAGAAAATTTTGCACTGTGTTCTCAATCCCGGTTTTCCCCAGTCTGATTATTTTCCCTCAAGAAAATTTAGCAGTGGTTTTCCCATAAATTCACCAAGTCTAGCGTTGCTGTTATCAGGGGCAAGATAGGCTGAAAGTATTACCAATAAAGGTTTTCAGTTACCACCCTGCCAAACCGGGAGAATCGTACGAATCGGCTGAAACCTAGACACAGCAATAGTTTCCAGACCATGTTGCAGGTTTTTACAAGGATCTCGGTTTACTACCTAATAGCTAGTAATCATACTTATGAGCGATAATATGAATGATTAAAACCAGTATTTAGGAGGTTACGATGTTTATCTTCAATAGAAAAATTATTGCTAATACCGCGACAGCATCTTTGATAGCAATGATTGGCGTTCTTTTAACTAATGCAGCAGCCAAAGCTCAAGAAACAACTAAGATAGAGTGCGTTAAAGAATATATTAAAATAGGTGTGTCACCTGATGCTGCACTAGGAGAGTGTAACAAAAACAACTTAGGCGATTGTGTGAAAAAATTAACTGCTTCAAAAGTGGTTATTACGGGAGTATCAGAATCTCAAGGCCGTTACTTAGTTGATATTGGTGATCAGGAATCAAGATGGTTAGAAGGTAAAAAATGGCAAGAAAAAGGATGTCTTGCCAATACACAAGGGCAATATAAAAGACAAAGTGATAATATTAAAACCTTTTGGGGTACTCAACGCTCCTATGAATGGTTCAGACAAGGTTTTTGCTCAACACCAACGATTCAGCTAGAGCAAAATTACACAATTGGTGAAGCGAAAACACTTTGTGAATTAGGTATTAAACCAAAAGACTGATATCTAATTGCTTACTCCAGTTCCTACCAGTGGACTTGGTAAAACTGGTTTTATTCACATAAATTTCCCTCAAGAAAATTTAACGATTCTCAAACCCCGACAGTTAAACCGCGACAATGATATAATAGATGTCGTGGTTTAAATCCGACCAGGGCATCATGAACAAAAAAGAAGCCGCAGCATATTTGGGCTGTAGCGAAAGAGCCATAGAAAGATACGTACAAAGCGGTAAAATATCTTGTAGCTATGAAAAAGGTAAAACCCGCACTGTAGCAGTATTTACGCAATCAGAACTAGATAAAATTAAATATCAATCGGAGTCCGTAACACCAGCTTATGAAACAATACCAGAACCACGACAAACCGCGACATTAGACGAGAATGAGCTAACAATATACCATGATGAACCTGTCGGGGTTGTCGAGGTTGGCGATATTTCCAAACTATCGGCAATGGTGGAACTGCTTCTGGTTAGGCAACAACTAAAGGCCAGCGACAAACTGGTATTAACTGTTGATGAGTGCCATCAACTAACAGGATTCCCAAGGGAAATGCTTAAAGAAGCGATCGCTAATGGTCAATTACCAGCTAAGAAAATTGGTAGATCATGGCGGGTAAAAAGAAGCTGCTTAGATGCTTATATAGATGACGTATTATAATGCCGACAAACCACGACAATAGCAAAGTAAAAGCTGGCGATATGCGATGACTACAGCAGACGAAGCCATTACTAAGCTGTCGGGGTTGTCGTAATTATTGTGAGAGAATCAATAAATTAGTAAAAAGTTAAGAAAATACTATGGATAGGATGTTAAAAGTTTGTAGTCAATGTCAGCATGAACATTACTTTGAGGACTTTTGCCCTGGCAATTGTGACAACTGCAATTCTCCGTTAGTTGGTAATGCTTACCCAGTTAAATTATTAGATCAAGTTACTCAAGCAATAGATATTATTAGCAATCGGCTTGATTATAACTTTGATGAAGCATTAAATTATCTTTTTAAAGTATTGGCAGCACCTCAAGTTAGTGAAAACTTATTAAACGATCCAAGTATTTGGAAAATCTTGCAACCTCCAAAATAGTACACTAATTATAATTTTCATTGATTTTAATTGATGTATCAAAATTTCCCGTACAATCAATGGCGGCGTGTACAGCGTCGCTTTTTTTATATAATTTTATTGTACAATCACTGATACACAAATTAACACTTGTATAGTAAAATAGTACAAATTATTCTTTACAAAACTATGACTAGTACACCTTTAGAGCCAAGTTTGAAGGATAAAGTCTTTGAAATTTGTGAAAACCTATATAAAAATTCAGAAAAAATTACCCGTAAAAAGGTACGAGATGTACTAGGCGGGGGAAGTTATGAGTACATTTCGCCATTGGTGACAGAGTGGAAAAACCTTAATTCTGTACAGAACCAAGAAATTGAAGGTACAGAAACAGAGGAACAATCTAAGTAGGTCGGCGGAAAAGTTTATAACTATGTAACGAAAAGTTAAGAAGAAGTATGTTCGTTAAATTTAATACGTTCTGTACTGTATTGTCCTTTTTCTCCCCTGGCTTTAACCCCATTCATTACGGCATAAGCAAGGTCTAACTCGTCCTCAAACATTTGTCCCGATAGTTCATCTTTTTTGAGATGCTGCCATTCCAATTCAATTGGATTCATTTCCGAGCAATATTTGGGCAGAAAGAAGATATATAAGTTCTGACTCTCCCATTTTGACCATAACTGTTGCACTTCCTTACATCGGTGTATTGGACCGTTATCCTGCACTATCACTCTTATTCGTCCGTTTTTTTCGGCTTCTTGCGCTTCTTGTTCCATCATTTGGATATAAGATTTGCGATTAAGTAAGTCGGCGCAAAGAAACCAAACTATGTAAAGATAAGTAAATACGGAAAATAAATCTAGTGAGGTGATTAAAATATGGGTGCTCGTTTAAGGGTATTTTTAACTCGTGAGCAAGATAAAACCCTGTTGAACCTAAGAACAAGGGATTTGCCGCAAAAAGTCAAAGATAAAGCCGAGGTAATTAGGTTAAATTCACATGGTTGGTATGTAGAAAAAATAGCTGCTCATTTTGACTGGACTCCTCAAACAATCAGAGAAATCTTACATAAATGGGAAAAACAGGGTATAGAAGGACTTTGGGAACTACCTGGTCGAGGGTGTAAACCAAAGTATGGTGAAGAAGACATAGTATTTTTGGAAGAATGCCTAAAAAAAGAACCACGAACATATAACAGTGTTCAATTAGCTCAAAAATTAGAAAGCGAACGCCAAATTCAATTGAGTCCCGACAGATTAAGACGGGTACTCAAAAAAAGGGGGTCATTTGGAAACGAGCTAGAAAGAGTCACAAAGGAAAACAAGACCCCAAAAACAGAGAAATTAAGCAAGCAGACTTAGAGATGTTGACACTATCTGCGGCGGCTGGAGAAATAGACTTGAAATATTTGGATGAATCAGGGTTCTGTATGTGGAGCGAACCAAGTTATACATATTATCAGCGAGGTGAGCAAAAACATTTAGAACAAACAAAGCGTCGTGGACGGAGATTAAGCATTATTGGGCTGATTCAACATGAGGTTAGCTTTGTTTACGGTTTAGTTATTGGTGGTGTTAATCGCAAATCTTATATCCAAATGATGGAACAAGAAGCGCAAGAAGCCGAAAAAAACGGACGAATAAGAGTGATAGTGCAGGATAACGGTCCAATACACCGATGTAAGGAAGTGCAACAGTTATGGTCAAAATGGGAGAGTCAGAACTTATATATCTTCTTTCTGCCCAAATATTGCTCGGAAATGAATCCAATTGAATTGGAATGGCAGCATCTCAAAAAAGATGAACTATCGGGACAAATGTTTGAGGACGAGTTAGACCTTGCTTATGCCGTAATGAATGGGGTTAAAGCCAGGGGAGAAAAAGGACAATACAGTACAGAACGTATTAAATTTAACGAACATACTTCTTCTTAACTTTTCGTTACATAGTTATAAACTTTTCCGCCGACCTACTTACTCCAAATTTTTGAGCAGCTTTTAAGGCTATGATAAAAAAGATTGTATCTAAGCCTTTTATAAACAGTTTATCCATGACTCTCCCCAATTTATCGTCGTTGAGATATTCTGGTTTTACTCCTGCTCCTATTAAATGCTCACAGGCGATTGTTTCAAAATATTTGGGAAACATATATAACGGTTTGGAGACAAATCCTAACCCGTTTATTATCATGGCTTTTACCACTTGACCTGCATTTACTTTTTCGTCTTTTTCGACTCCTATTAATTCATTTATTATTTCTACTATTCCGATTGAATCTATGATTCCTGCTACTATCCCTAGATGGTCTAAGTAGGTCGGCGGAAAAGTTTATAACTATGTAACGAAAAGTTAAGAAGAAGTATGTTCGTTAAATTTAATACGTTCTGTACTGTATTGTCCTTTTTCTCCCCTGGCTTTAACCCCATTCATTACGGCATAAGCAAGGTCTAACTCGTCCTCAAACATTTGTCCCGATAGTTCATCTTTTTTGAGATGCTGCCATTCCAATTCAATTGGATTCATTTCCGAGCAATATTTGGGCAGAAAGAAGATATATAAGTTCTGACTCTCCCATTTTGACCATAACTGTTGCACTTCCTTACATCGGTGTATTGGACCGTTATCCTGCACTATCACTCTTATTCGTCCGTTTTTTTCGGCTTCTTGCGCTTCTTGTTCCATCATTTGGATATAAGATTTGCGATTAACACCACCAATAACTAAACCGTAAACAAAGCTAACCTCATGTTGAATCAGCCCAATAATGCTTAATCTCCGTCCACGACGCTTTGTTTGTTCTAAATGTTTTTGCTCACCTCGCTGATAATATGTATAACTTGGTTCGCTCCACATACAGAACCCTGATTCATCCAAATATTTCAAGTCTATTTCTCCAGCCGCCGCAGATAGTGTCAACATCTCTAAGTCTGCTTGCTTAATTTCTCTGTTTTTGGGGTCTTGTTTTCCTTTGTGACTCTTTCTAGCTCGTTTCCAAATGACCCCCTTTTTTTGAGTACCCGTCTTAATCTGTCGGGACTCAATTGAATTTGGCGTTCGCTTTCTAATTTTTGAGCTAATTGAACACTGTTATATGTTCGTGGTTCTTTTTTTAGGCATTCTTCCAAAAATACTATGTCTTCTTCACCATACTTTGGTTTACACCCTCGACCAGGTAGTTCCCAAAGTCCTTCTATACCCTGTTTTTCCCATTTATGTAAGATTTCTCTGATTGTTTGAGGAGTCCAGTCAAAATGAGCAGCTATTTTTTCTACATACCAACCATGTGAATTTAACCTAATTACCTCGGCTTTATCTTTGACTTTTTGCGGCAAATCCCTTGTTCTTAGGTTCAACAGGGTTTTATCTTGCTCACGAGTTAAAAATACCCTTAAACGAGCACCCATATTTTAATCACCTCACTAGATTTATTTTCCGTATTTACTTATCTTTACATAGTTTGGTTTCTTTGCGCCGACTTACTTATATCTCAATTTCAGCAATACCCAGGTAGTAAAGGTGCGATTATTCTCAATTCAATTGCAGCAGTTAAGCGACTAACTCCGTTTTTTCAGGAACTTTTAAAATCTGATAATTTAATAGTGGGAGAAAATACAGGTTTATCAAGTAAAGGAGAAAAAGAGTTAAGTTTTGTGGCTGATTTGGTTCTGGGTACAAGTACAATAGATGTAGGAGTTGATTTTAAAATTAACTTTCTAATTTTTGAATCATCAGATTCTGGTAACTTTATTCAACGATTAGGAAGATTAGGCAGACATGATGGATATGAAAAAAATGGTCAAGAAATTAAGTTTGATAATTTCACAGCTTATGCTTTAGTTCCTAAGTTTTTAGTTGAGCGTTTATTTCAAACAAATTCACCACCATTACAAGTTGATAATATTTATGATCGTCCATTTTTGCAACAAACTATAAAAGAGCAATATCGTAAAATCAATGATTTTCATGGTTATTATCGCCGATGGGGTGCTGTGCAGTCATTTTGGTTATGTTGTAAATTGAGCGATCGCACTATTAAACAACAGTATGCTAAAAGTCGAGAAAAGTTCCAAACAGCCTGTGAACAAATATTTAATACAAGTTTAAAATCACAAGCTGGACATATTACAGGATGGGCTAAAAACTGGAAAGAAATGTCAGGTAAATCAGGAAATCCCATTGCTGAAGATGCAGCGAGTTTTCGTGGTTCTAGTCCTTTGCAATGTGGTTTATATGATTTGACAGAAATTAACGAAGCAGAAAGATTTAAAACTTATGATTTACCGGGAATTTTAAGCAACTTAGAAATAGAAATGTGGACGGAAGCAGGATTCATACGGACATTAAAAGAAACTGCCCAACGAACCGGACAACCCATAGCTAAAGGTAGATTTGCTCATTGTCTCGCATTTATCAAGTTACGTTCCTACCGTGAGGAACGGTTGAACTGGAAATTTACCTATTTTGGAGACTTGCAACCCATAGCTGACGCTTGGAAAGTACAGGTTTTAACAGGGGTGGGAGTATGGCAACCGGATAATGCTTGGATAGGTCAAATTGATAAAAAGCTGAAAAAAGAGGGGTTAGTTTGTTATGTAATTCGTCGTCCAGTTGCTGAAGTGCGGATGCGGTTAAGGCTACCTATGCACTTTCAACTTTATCCCATCAGTGATCAGTACAGTATTCATGAAGCAACTCAGCCCTATTCTATAGCTTTTGGTCAATCTGCGCTGCTACTGGATACGCTTGCTTATACGTTTAAAAGCAAAGGAGATGAGATATGGATTGCTTGAGGTTACGATCCCTAATAGGGATTAAGGAGTTGTATTAATGCCTTGATTACTTCTTTACTACAATTTCAATCCCTGATAGGGATTAGGGTTTATTTTCAAGGCTTCCTTAGTATATATCTTAAAAAATCTCATAGAAAAATTCTTTTATTGCCAGATTTTTTTGATATCTTTACTAGTAATCTTTTATACTCCTTAAGAGTAAGCTCATTTGAGTATAAATGAAATAAAGCAAAACTAATCTTGTTTTAATACGCTGTTAAATTTTTTTGAATCTCTAATCCTGTAAATAGACTTTTCCGATTTACTTCTTTACTACAGACCTTTGTATGTTATATTATGAATGAACCGGAAAAAAGTTATCTCAGTTCACCTATATAGAGTCGCACCTTATAGGTTAGCACTAGCATGGCTGATTCGGCGCAAACCACTTGAGGTAATTTTTTATGAAAGAAAACCTTCCAAATCGTATGCTACAGCTTATGTCAAATGGTTGCTGGCATTCTACAGAAGAACTAGTTGACAAAATCAGTCACCGATTTTCTGCAACCATGTATGTTTTGAGAAAACAAGGTTATGTCTTTGAAGATCGTCGTATTGAAGGCCAACGAAGGGAGTGGCGGCTAGTAGTAGAGTTACAAGTGACCGCTTAAAAATAATTTCTTGCATATTGGGGTACTCCCATTTCCTGAAAATAGCTAATAGGGTGCGTTATCCATAGCGTAATGCACCCAAATCAAAAATTAGGAAATATCAAATGGAAAACAACACTCCCACAATTACAGAACTTCAAAAACTATCCTCACAATTTACTGAAAAAATACCTTACTTAAAAATGTTAGTCCTGTTTGGTTCTAGAGCTACTGACAAAACTAATATAAATAGTGACTGGGATTTTGCAGTTTTGTGTGATGAAAAACAACGTCAATCTTACATAGAAAATAATATGTCTGGTTTATTTGAACTGCCAATTTTGATTGGTGAAGTTTTGAAAATAAATCCTGATATCATAGATACTGTCGAATTAAATCAATGTTCTTGGTTAATTGCTCATTTTGTTGCGCGTGACGGAATTAGTTTATTTGAAAAACACCCTGGAGAATTTGATAACTTCCGCTTAAATTCAGTAAAAACTCAATCAGAGTTAAAAAAATTCCGCCAAGAACAACACCGAATTATTGAAATAGAACTAAATAAGTGGGGAGCATGAATAATCTAGACCCAGAAATAGTTTTAGCTAGACTAAAGCTCATTGCCAAATATTACAATACTTTAGAAGAATTTCGTTCTATTAGTCTTGATGAATTTTTAGCTGATTTTCGTCAACAGCTTATTGTAGAAAGATTGCTGCAATTAATGACTCAAGCAGCGATAGACATCAACGACCATATATTGTCAAAGCTAAACTCTGGAAAATCCTATACTAATTTTGAGGCTTTCATTGAATTAGGTAACTCTCAAATAATTACACCAGAATTAGCGAAACAAATAGCACCATCATCGGGATTAAGGAATCGGTTAGTTCATGAATATGATGATATAGATCCCAAGCAAGTTTTTATGGCAATTAATTTTGCTTTACAGCAATATCCGCTTTATGTTAGACAAATTAACTCTTACTTAATTTCATTGGAAGAAGACAATGGCTAAAAAAAGTAAAGATGCAAATGAACATCAACAATTATCACTTTTAGAACTAGAAAATAATTCCGATTCTGAAACCTCAGATGATGATTGGTTATCGGGTGATTTTGGTTTTGATGGAGATAATGACAGAACTATTGAAACTAAAGGACAATTACTCACACTCAAATTATTAAGAGAAGCAATACAAGCTGAAAATCCTCATGATCAAGTCATGGCAGATTTTAGCGAATATGTGTTACCAAATTTGCTTAAAATTGCTATTGGTGTCACTGCTAAAGGTGGTAAATTCTTTGATGAAATTGATGAAAAACGAGAAGCCGAAGGGAAAACTAAAGTTAGACGTGATAATGCTGCTGACCAATCTTTAAATACACACTTACTCAATGGCTTATTTCCAGCAAATTTAATTGAGCAAAGATTAGAAAAACTGGATACTACAGTTAAGCGATTAGTAAAAGATAAAGAACGACGTTTAGTAATTGCTGGCTTTATTTTACATGATTTTGAAAAATTCCCAGATGCACCTGAAGAATGTCGCAAGTTACCTTTAGATGAACATCGCAAAATTATTGATGAAAAAGTCAAACAATTAGGACTTGATAAATTTATCAATCCAGATAATCCCGACATTTATCAAGAATATATTGATGATTTATTGTGTATGGCTTATAATGCACAACGACGCTGGGATACTAACTGGAATTTTTCTGAGTTTGGCTTAAATCCTGCTCTTAAAGACCGCACTATTCGCAGTTTATCAGATTTAACTTGTTTAGCTGATTCTCTCGCTTCAATTATCAAACATCCCCAAGATGCAGAAAATACGAGACTTAATGAAATTCTCCACAGTCTCAGTGATGGTAAATTGAAATTTATTTATCATCGCATAGCCGAAAATAGAGGTGTTTTAACCAACGTTGTTAATAATGCTGTAATTCAAGCTCACACTAACTTAAATACTGCTGAAAATACATATTATCAACCGTTGTTATATCTACCAACAGGGGTAATTTATCTAGCGTTACGGGATGCTCCTCCTATTTCACCTGAAACTTTACCAGATTTGGTAGTTAATAAAATTAAATCCCTTTGTGCAGGTCAATTAAAACTCAGACAAACGGGATTTGGTAGAGATGGTAAAGGGACGAAATATGCCGAATATTACAACCTATTTTTTGAATCTCCTGCTTTAATGCAAGTGGCTTTAGATGCGACTTTACGCATTCTCAATACTAATAAACCTTCTGTTGCTAAAAGTCGTAGTGAGAATTTAGTGAAGTTCCAAAAACAGAATGTTTTATCTCCTGATTATGATTTTAAGTTTGATGATAGTATCCGTATTGATCAAATTGCCGAATTTGGAGATTTAATTACTCGCAAAATTTGGGATGAAATAGTTAATAAAATTGAAACTGAAAGGAAGAAAGATAAAAAATTACCAGAAGTTCCAAATTTTGATTTAACTCACAAAGTCGCAGAATTTTGGAATTTAACAGAATATTTACCGCAGGTTCGAGAAATTCAACGCATTAATGAAAGTTTGAAAGAACAAAAACTCAAAGGTAATACAGGAGGTGTACCTTATGAATGGTATTATCTAGCGGCTAAATATTTAGAAAAACACCCAGGTATTGAAGATGTCCGCGAAAATTGTCAACAGGTAATTTATTACTTAACAGATTTAATTTCCCCAATTCTGGCACAATATCAATTACCTGATGGTTGGGATGATTTAAGACTGTGGGTATCAAGAGTTGTGATGTTACCCACTACCAATACAGAAACATCTGTCAAAACTGAAGTTGATAATTTTATCAATGAGTTGAGTAATTATAATGCTGCCAAAAAGCCAGGAAGAGGTAAACAATTAATTTGTTCAATTTCTCATTCAGCTTATACTGTCACTGAACAGATGGAATCAGCAGTTTTATTTACACCTCAAGTTTATACAAATAAACAAATGTTAGGAGGTTCTAACGCTAAACGCAATATTTCTAGTATTGCGGGTGTAGAAATGATGCTGAGACAAATTCTCATGAATCAAACTCAAGCTGTAGGAAAAAGATTTGAAGATGGGAAATATCGCTATCTCTATTTTTATCCAACTTATTACTTTACCCCAGAAACTAATAAGTTTTTACAAAAAGCTTACATGAACATTGCTCAAACTCGTTTTGATACTAGCATCCGTAATCATTTCATTAGTAAAGATTTACAGGTAGATTTAGGTAAAGAAAACTATCAAAGTGTGGATAGTTTCTTAATTGATGAAAATTTAGATAGTGAAAAAGACCGCACATTTAAACTTTCTTATCCTGAAGATCAGCCTTTAACATTTTACTTCATGGCTTTACCACCAGGACGAGATAGCACTGATACAGAATCTTGGGTAATGCCGAGTTGGTTAGCATTTGCTTTTCCGATGATTTTAGATGTAAAAACTGTAGTTTCTGAGTCTCCTATTCCCCCATTTAATGATGGTGCAGAATTTGAAGAAACAGTATTTCTTGATAGTGCGCCTCATGCTTTCCGTACTTTGGTGAAAAGAGATAGATTTCGTCTTGATTATATCTTGGAAGGCTGGGAATATTACGGTATCCAATATCCGGCACCTTTAAATGTTTTAACTGCTGCTTATGCTATTCATTTAGATGTCAATGCTAGACAAGGAAAGACTGGTTATGATGCTAATTGGGGTAAATTTACGGAATTAGCAAAGGATTTGGAAACCAGTCCTCTTTATGTCTTTGCTTATCTTAATAAATGGGTGCGTAATCAAAAAATTGAAACGGCAAGGATTGAAAAAATCAAACTTTACACCTATCATTTTTACCCTTGTTTTGACCCCTATACAAAATTTGATTCAACTGAGGAGAAATTAATTGTGGAAGAAAAATCAACTTTGAATCATCCTAAAAATTTAACGGAACTTTATCGCCGTTTTTATCGAGCCAATAAAAGGTTTAATCCTAAAGCTAATGCTGTTTTAAAACCCATTGATATTGCTGCGGATATTATTCTCAAAGCAGATTTATGTATGTTTGGTGGAGAAGTTTTAACTTCAACTGTAGCGGCAGAGGTTTTTAAACTCATGGATCGGGTACATTCTTCTACTGCTGAAGGACGTTGGATTATGAGTAAAAGGGAGGAAGAAAGACAAGCTGTTTTAGAGTTTGCAAGGTATTTTGTAGAGGATGTTTTTGAGGGGTGTTTTAAGAGCGATCGCGCACGTTTAGCAGGCCGTCAATTGAATCTAATTCGAGATACCTGTGAATTTCTTTACCGTTTAGAAGATGATAAGGAAAATACTGGAAAAGATGAAAAATCTAAATCTGAAGATGACGATAATCAACCGTAAATTTAAAATAGGGGTTCAGGAGTTCTAAACTCCCATACTCTACCCAAATTAAGAAACTTAAAACCTAATTAACCTCATTTAGGAAAAACATCATGACACTCTTAAAAACCGTTGACGCTAAATTATTTCAATCAGAAATTCCCTATAAACCAATGGGAAAATATGCCCACTTTCTCACCGTTCGCATTACTGAATCTTATCCTTTATTTCAAACAGATAGCGAACTTAATAAAGCACGGGTAAGGGCTGGAGTCAAAGATAAAAATACCATTAGCCGTCTTTCAATGTTCAAACGTAAACAGTCAACACCAGAAAGATTAGTAGGTAGAGAATTACTCCGTAAATATGAATTCATGACAGCAGAAGAATGTGAATATAACGTATCTTTTGCAATGGATAATCCTGATTGTATAATTTACGGTTTTGCTATTGGTGATTCTGGTTCAGAAAAATCAAAAGTAGTGGTAGATACGGCATTTTCAATTACAGCTTTTGATGAATCTCATGAAACCTTTACTCTGAATGCTCCTTTTGAAAATGGTACAATGGCTTCTAAAGGAGAAAGTGGTTCTAAAGCTGGTGAAGTTACTAGCAGAATTAATCAACAAGATCACATTAGACCACAAGTTTTCTTTCCTAGTATTGTAACACTCAAAGACCCCACAGAAGCTAGTTTTCTTTATGTTTTTAATAACATTCTCAGAACTCGTCATTATGGCGCACAAACAACCCGCACAGGTCGCATTAGGAATGAATTAGTCGGTGTGATTTTTGCTGATGGAGAAATTACCAGTAACCTGCGGTGGACTCAAGCCATATACGATCAAATGAAGGCTAATAATACCCTCAAATCCCCAGATCCTTTAGATGAAGATGATGTAATTACATCGGCTAAAAGTGCAATTGAGAATTTAATGAATGATGAATTTATTGTGCATACAGATTTAATTGGTGATGCTTTTATACCTCTAGTCAATGAAGTTAAAAACCTCACAAATAACGAAGCAGGAATTAAATCACTTTTACAACAAGCTAATGATGAAGCTAAGGCTTATGCTAAAAAGCATATTAAAGGTAAATCTGAAGAAGCAAAAACCGCAAAGCCAAAAGCAGGTAAAAATGCTAAAGCGGAGTAACAAAAATGGTGTTTATCTACCGTTGTCAATTAGAACTACATGACAGCCTCTATTTTGCCACCCGTGAAATCGGCAGACTATACGAAACAGAGGCAATAATTCATAACTACGCCCTCTGTTATGCACTTGGTTTAGTTGATAGTGAAATCTACTCAACAACCGTTGCTGAAGAAGATTCCTATCGCTATTTCTGCCCCGAACAAGTACCAAAATATGAAGCACATTTAACTCCTTTAAATGAACAAGGAATCTATATAACTCCGGCTCGATCTCTGAGGCATTCATCTATTCTCAATACATGGAAATATGCAAATAATAACTACCATGTAGAAATGGAAAAAACCCAAAAGAATATTCCCAGTTTTGGTAGAGCAAAGGAAATTGCACCAGAAAGTCAATTTGAGTTCTTTCTAATTTCTCAAAAAGAGATCAAATTACCTAAATGGATTCGTTTAGGTAAATGGATGAGTAAAGCAGAAATTACGGTTGAGAAATTACCACAACCAAAAATCAAAACTGATTTATTTACCTGCACTCATCCTTTAAATCCTTTGGATGTCATGTTTACTAATCAAGTTATTAGCTATGATGTGGTAAATATGCCACCAGTAAGTCTGATTCAAAATGTGCAAATACAAGGGGAATATTACTATTTTGATGATATCAAAAATGTAAAACTTCCCAAGTTAATGCAATACCGTTTTCGGAGTTAATTATTTTCCAAAACCTTTACCGCTCTTCTTTGTTTTAGGAGAGCGTAAAGGCATTAATTCAGTCATCAAACTACCACGATTTTGTAACATTAACTTGCGATTTCGATCACGTTGATAAGTTGCTATTTCTTCAGCATGAGGATGATCTGGATCTATTTTGAGATGGGTAATAGACACTATATATAGTGCTTTATCTTCATCTTCGGGATTATCGTTCTTGCTGACTAATCGGCACATAATCCCACCTTCATCCCCAGAATAAGCTACCCAATCAACTTCAAATTCTTTCTCTGGATTTATTATGTCTCCTCTTGTCTTCAGCATTTTCAATAATTCTTTTGCCACCTTAACTTTAATTGGTAAACTGGCTTCTAACTTTTTACTAAGTGCTGTTGCTTCAAGATAATTATCAACTGTCATTTGTCTTACTCTTTATTCAATGTTAATTACTTTATACGTTCTATAGTCTGAATCTTTCTTAGTTTTCATTATCTATTTACAAATTGTGCCACACTGCAAAAATTATGCCCCATAGTCTCATCCTTAACATCGTCCCCCAATCTCCAATTTACCCCAATTTTCTCACAGGTAGACATTACCACGCCTTATTTCTTAACTTAGTGAGTTCTGTTGATAGAAAATTAGGAGACTACTTACACGAATCAAACGCCGATAAAGCCTTTACTCTCTCACCATTGCAGGTACAAAACAAACATAAAACCCAATCTTATACTTTGCAATATGCCCATCAAAACCCTATTCCTGCTGGTACTTCTTGTTGGTGGCGTATTTCTTTATTAAATGACAATTTATTTAATCAGCTTACACCTTTATGGTTAAATATAAACCCCAAACAACCTTGGCACTTAGGTTCAGCCAACTTATATATTACCAGCATTCAAGGTACACCCCAATCTAATCAACCTTGGGCAAATGCTTGTAATTATCATCAACTTTATCAACAAGCAAGTGAGAAAGAACGCAATCTTAATTTCATCTTTTCTACACCTGTAGCTTTTCGTCAAGGTGAATTTGATAATGTTTTACCAACAAGGGAGTCTGTTTTCAATAGTCTACTAAATCGGTGGCATAAATATAGCGGTATTGAATTAACCAATATTTCTTTTGAATCAATTTATGCTAGTGCTTTTAATATCAATACTGAAGTTATTAGCAACTATGACAACAAATTTATTGGTTGTTTAGGTGAAATTAGTTATCGCATTCTTGGCAATGTAGAAACAACGGCAATTAAGCAAATTAACGCCTTAGTTGACTTTGCTTTATATGCTGGTATTGGTAGAAAAACAACTATGGGAATGGGAATGGTGAGAAGAAAGTAGGTTGGGTTGACGCAAGGAAACCCAACATGATCATATTCATTATCAACGCTTTTGTTGCAGGGCAAACGCACCTAAATTCTGTAATCCATGCCCAGCAAGGGTTTCAACCTTTAGTTACAAAAATTAACAATCGTCAAAACCTTTGTCCAGTAAGCATTCTAAAAATAAGATGCGCTTGCCCTGGCTTTTGTTGGGTTGCGCTGTCGCTTAACCCAACCTACAAATTAATCAATTTTTTATATCTTATGTCGCTTGAAAATATCAATTCTGATGATTACGTTAGTATCGCTTCTTTAAACCAATATTCCTATTGCCCTCATCGTTGTTGGTTGATTCATTGTGCAGGTGAATTCATTGATAATCAATATACTATTGAGGGTACAAGTTTACATGAACGAGTTCACACAGTCGGAGAACAAAACCGTGAGGAAACTTACCAAATACGGGCGATTTATCTCAAATCAGATCAATATAAACTTATCGGTAAATCTGACTTAATTGAGTTTGAAAATGGCGAATTTTACCCTATTGAATATAAAAGAGGACGTAAAGGAGAATGGGATAATGATGAATTACAAGTTTGCGCTCAAGCTTTGTGTTTGGAGGAAATGACAGGAAAAAATATCAATACTGGCTATATCTATTATGCTCAAACTCATCAACGGAAGTTAGTAGAAATTACCCCAAAATTACGAAGTAGTACGATTGCTACTATTGAAGCTATCCAAACGTTACTGTTTACAGGTGCTATGCCAAAAGCTGTGAAAACAAAACGCTGTGATGGTTGTAGTCTTTATTCTCGATGTTTGCCCCAAGTTGCTGATAAAGTTGGACGTTATCAAGAAGCAAATTGAGAAATTTATACTTGATACAAAAACCTTTCTAAAACTCTTTTTACTGTTACCTGTCACCTGTCTACTGTCACCTATTTTGAGGATTTAATTATGGGTACTCTTTACATCACACAAGATGATGCTTTTATTGGTAAGGTTGATGAACGGATTAATGTGAAATTTGAAAAGAAAATTCTTCAAGATATTCCATTTATTCATATTGAAGGTGTAGTTGTTTTAGGACGAGCAACTATTTCGCCGGCTGTTGTAGATGAGTTAATGACTCGTCATATTCCTCTATCTTTTATCAATAAAATTGGTCACTATTTAGGACGGTTAGAGCCAGAAATGACTGGTAATATTTTCATTCGCAAAGCACAATGGCAAGCAGCAGGAGAAACACCCCAATCTATTCATGCTGTTCAAGGTTTTGTTAGGGGAAAGTTAAAAAATTACCGTCAAACTTTGATGCGTTATCAGCGTGAATTTAATGATCTTGATCTATCTAAAAATATTGCTCGCATTGAACAGGTAATTGCTGCAATTAGTTCAACTGAAAATATCAATTCTTTGCGTGGTTTAGAAGGTTCTGGTAGTGCTGCTTATTTTGGTTGTTTTGATAGTCTGATTCGTAATTCTAAATTTTCTTTTACTAAGCGTGTCCGTCGTCCACCTACAGATCCAGTAAATTCATTGTTAAGTTTTGGTTATTCTTTATTGCGTCATGATGTACAAAGTGCTGTGAATATTGTCGGTTTTGATCCATATTTAGGATATCTACATTTTGATCGCTATAATCGCCCTTCTTTAGCTTTAGACTTAATGGAAGAGTTTCGCCCTTTAGTGGTAGATGCGGTAGTTTTATCTATTTTGAATAAGCAATTATTAACCCCAGCAGATTTTGTGACTGAACCATTAAGCGGTGCTGTTTCTCTCATTCCAGAAGGACGCAAAACTTTTTTGACTTTGTACGAAAAGAAAAAACTATCGGAGTTTAAACACCCGGTAATGGGACGTAAATGTACTTATCGAGAAGCTTTTGAATTACAAGCAAGATTACTGTCCAAGTATTTAATGGGAACAACTGATAAATATCCCCCTTTGGTACTGAAATAAAACTTCTCTACATCAACAAGGTATAACTTCGCAGAGAATTTATGAATGTTGTTATTTCTTACGATATTTCTGAGGATAAACGCCGGACTAAAATCCATAGTATTCTCAAATCCTATGGTCAATGGGTGCAGTATAGTATTTTTGAATGTGAGTTAACTGATACTCAATATGCTAAGTTAAGATCGCGTCTTAATAAACTCATTAAACCTGAAACCGACAGCATTCGCTTGGTTGAGTCGAGGGGGAATAGTCGGGTAAGGTTCAAGCGTCACCGCTCTCCCCTCCCCTAAGAACCGTGCATAAGACTTTCGCACTTACACGGCTCAAGCCTTACTTCAAGCGAGTTGACTTGGTTTTAGAATGTTCCTGTTTGTGACAAGCATGATGCAAGTGCTGTAGGTTTTCAATGCCGTCTTGTCCACCTTGAGCAACGGGAACTATGTGATGGGTGTTTAATTCCTCTCCATTGAATAAAGGTTCACCACAGATAGGACATTTCCAATTTTGGTTTTGAGCGATTTTATACTTCCAAGAGTTTTTCTCCCAGTAGCTCTTTCCATATTTCTGGTGGCGTTTTTCCCAGTATTCTTTGAGTGAAGGGTCATCTGGCGACGCTTCCCCCTTGACCTTTACATGGCGTTCGATGGGCGTGTACGCTATCGGAAATAGGATTATATCCTTTTCTTTCCCTCTACGGTCGCTAGTTATCGTAGCGAATGTCCATTTATTACCATTTATTGTCTTGAAGTAACGCTTCCGAATCCATTTTGTATTTTTGTTGGGATGTCTACGTTTAGCCCAACACCAAAGGTATCGCCATGTTCTACTTTTGATATATTCAAAAGTTTTTTTACTAACAACCCCTTTGTAATAATTGGAAAATCCACGAAGAATTGGATTAAGTCTTTTTATAACTGATTCTTGTTCGCACCCATTCATTGCTCTGATTTCTCGCCCAATTCGTTTGCAGAAGTCCAAGACTTTCTTCTTCGAGGGCTTGATAAGCAATTTGCCATTGTAATGGCGGTGGTTGAATCCAAGAAAGTCAAAACCATCCTCCATCGACGTGATTAACGTCTTTTCCGCACTGAGATTCAGTCCTCTTTCTGATAACCATTGCTGAATCTGGATTTGGGCTTTTTCAAGACTTCCTTTGTCTCTAGCTGTGACAATAAAATCATCAGCATATCTAACCACGCCAAGTTTGGAATTAGTGGATTTTATATAGTTTTCTAATCCATGCAAACCGATGTTGGCTAGAAGGGGTGATATTACTCCTCCCTGTGGTGTGCCTGTCTCTGTTGGGTGATATTTCCCTTCAAAGATAAATCCAGCTTTTAACCATCCTTTTATTAGGTTTCTTTTAGGGAAGTTTCCTAATCGCTTGAGGATAGATTCATGGATAATGTTATCAAAGAAACTTTGAATATCAGCTTCTAGAACCCAAGTATTTCTAGCATTTGGACTTGCATTTAATCTTATCCAGTTTTGTGCTATAGCGTCTTGACAACTTCTTCCGGCTCTGAACCCATAGGAATTTGGTTCAAATATGGCTTCCCATTCGGGTTCTAGTGAATTAACTATTATTGCCTGTTCGATTCTGTCACGCACGGTTGGGATTCCGAGCGGTCGTTTTTTACCGTTGGATTTTGGAATCATTACCCGTTTTGTGGGGTCTTGATTGCCGCCTTTCCAGTTGTTTACCAGCTTCACTCGCTGCTCTGGGGTATTGATTATTTCTTTGTCAATTCCTGCCGTTGCTCTGCCTTTGTTGGTCTGAGTGATTTTCCGAACAGATAATATTAGGTTTGCGTAGCTTCTTTGCATTAACTTTTGGAGACTTCGCAGTTTCTTCCAGTTACCAAGTTTTCTCGCGAGAAAGATTCGTTGACGCAGATTCTTAACCGCTTTATTAATCTGTTTCCAGTTGACCTGATTCCAGTTTTCTAGCGGTTTTCTTAGTCCGTTTGTTGTACTTGCATACACCATCTAACTTGTCATCGAATTAAGTTTCTTTTGTTTAGTCTCTTTCTCATAAGACCCAAGAAAAGTCTGCTATTCCTTTCGGTCAGGGACAAAGTTTGAATCCCTATCCCATCTATTACAGACGGGCGTTCGCTTTTTCTCTCATCCTCTACCCTCCAGAGAGTTCTATCTTCCTCACGGTTGACTTACTATGGGATTTCGACCTTTCCATAGACTCTGTAGGGCTTACCTTGTCGTTTCATTTGGTGTATGTTCTCTGTTAGATGTTGATTTTCCTGCGGTGGGAGTTGTATTCACACGATTCATAGAAAATAAAACTATAAATCTACCCACTTACCTTTTGGTTAGAGCCTATCAGCCTTATTTGGCTCTCTGGGCGATGACGCAGTTTAGACATCAATTCACTTTCGTTCATCTTAGGAGAACTCCCTCTTGCTCCTTACCACGTTTTAGCCCACATTCCGCACCCCAAACTGTCACAGATCAAAAAAGCCCTTAAAGTAGTACATAATAACTAAAGCCAATTCAAAAATTAAGATGCTTAATAAGAATAAGTAGCATTAAAAGGGACGTGGTGTGATAAAGTGAAACTTGGTAACAAAAGAAAAAAATGAATTGATAACCAAATAAGAAATAATTGATGACAACAGAAGTATTAGAGGAAACTGTTGTGAAATTAAAACCTCAAGAAATAGAAATTGAGAACATAGACCATCTAGGGATAGTAGCAGGAATCATAGATTCAATCGGAATAGTAGAAATAATAAATGAATTAATAGGAGTCGAAAAAGACGAAAAAGTAAATGCAGGTCAAGTGGTAAAAGCCATGATAATAAACGGGTTAGGATTTGTCTCCAAACCGTTATATATGTTTCCCAAATATTTTGAAACAATAGCCTGTGAGCATTTAATAGGAGCAGGAGTAAAACCAGAATATCTCAACGACGATAAATTGGGGAGAGTCATGGATAAACTGTTTATAAAAGGCTTAGATACAATCTTTTTTATCATAGCCTTAAAAGCTGCTCAAAAATTTGGAGTATCACTATCAACATCACATCTAGACTCATCATCAATGCACGTGCATGGGCAGTATAACACTAGCTTACCATTCGTAATATTTGAGAGTCAAAAAGTAGGACATAACCAAGAATTAGAAGAATTAGCAGTAAAATCACCAAAAGAAATAACCATCACCTACGGTTATTCTCGTGACCATAGACCAGATTTAAAACAATTCATCATAGAAATGATATGTTCAGGAGATGGAGACATCCCAATATTTTTAAAACTAGCATCGGGAAATCAAGCAGATTCATCATGTTTTGGTCAAATAGCAGTAGAATATCAAAAACAATTAGAAGTTAATAGTCTCATGGTTGCTGACGCTGCTTTATATACAGAATCAAACCTGAAAATGATGTCAGAATTACGTTGGTTATGTCGAGTACCATTAAGCATAAAAGCAGCAAAATCATTAATATCAACATTAGCAGAATCAGAATTTATTGATAGTACAATACCAGGATATAAATTAGCATCAAAAATCCAAAATTATGCAGGGATAGAACAAAGATGGTTAGTAGTGCAAAGTCAAGAAAGAAAAGAATCAGACCTGCATAAGCTCACACAAAAAATTACCAAAGCAGAATCAAAAGCTGTGCAAGATTTGAAAAAGTTATCACAAGAGAGATTTGCATGTGTTGCAGATGCTATCAAGGCATTATCAAAATTATCAAAACAATTCAAATATCATCAAATTCACGAAAGTACGGTGACTAAAGTAAAATCTAATAAAAAAGATACTTCAGGAGAAATATCCTATCAAATATCAGCTACAGTCTCCCAGGATGAAAGTAAAATTAATACAGAATTGCTGAGTGCGGGACGTTTTATTATTGCGACAAATGTTTTAGATTCACAGGAACTAAGCAATGATTCTATGCTCAGGGAATATAAAGCCCAGCAGTCATGTGAGAGGGGGTTTGGTTTTCTCAAAGACCCATTATTTTTTGCCGACAGTATTTTCCTCAAAAGTCCTGAGAGAATAGAGTCTTTGGGAATGATTATGGGTTTATGTCTACTGGTTTATACTTTGGCTCAACGTCATATTAGAAATGCTCTTTTGGAGTCTAAATCAACAATTAAAAATCAATTAGGCAAAGCAACTAATCGTCCTACTTTACGCTGGATTTTTCAATGCTTTCAGTGTATTCATTTGGTTACACTCAATCAGGAGAAACATATTTCTAATTGGAATAAGGACAGAGATTTTATCTTGAGTCTTTTACCAGATGATTGTTTACGTTACTATCAATTAGTCAGCTAATTATCATCTCTATCAATTTAATTTCTCTTGTAAAGATGAGCTAATCTCTTTGATTTATAGCTCCATTTTACTATGTCTATAATTTCGTTTTTTACTTTAATTGATTAGTCTAACTTATAATTGTTTCTTGAATATCTTCTTTCACTTATCTATTGACCTCTCCAGGTGGTGTGCATTCTTATTGCTTCTTATTGAGAATAGATTTTGATGACATTTTTGGTGATTTACTGTTTCTCAAATGCCTTTTTTCACTTTATCTGTTTGTTTTGATGCTCCCTTTGATTTTCATCTCCGTAATTTCCCTCTGTAACATTTTGGGGTGCGGAATGTGGGTTTTAGGCTAGTAGTTAAGGCTACGTTTGTGGTCTGCACTCCGCCTGTTTCGTTACCTACTTGGGCGTGACCAGACTCTGAAAAGAGTCTTTTTACATGAGGGTAGAGAGTGTGAATTCTCTAGGAGAGTCGGCTCTCCGTCCTAAACGACCTTTCAAGTCGCGCTTATTTCCCGCCCCTCTCTGTTAAATCTGGGCGTGCGACTTTCACCGCACCCGGCTCCCGATGTTCTTAGCTTTCGCTTTTGCTCATGTGTATGTAATCGTGGCAGCTTTCATGAATGGCTAGAAGGTTTTTAGTTTTCCAGTTTTGGTGGTTTCCATCAACATGATGTAAATGTACCTTCTCATCACTAAGCATTTTTAGCCCACAGTATCCACATTTATGGTTTTGCCTTTTAAGGGCTTTAGAGGTATCGTTGTTATAGAGCTTACTGTTGCGCTCGCTCCAATAACTCAAATCTCCGTCGTAAGGCGACTTTTCACCTTTGACATTGATGTGTTTATTTTCGGAGTAAGGAACTGCTGGGAACGCCTTATCTAGTAGGTATTGAGCCGAGATACGTGTAAAAACCTGCAAGATGGTCTGGAAACGCTTGCTGTGTCTACATTTCAAAGATTTCTGGAGGAAGATTAATCGCCGACTCCAAAGGTTGAGGAATATTATGTAAATTCACCACATAATCACCGTATCTTTTGATATGTCTTGTAATATAAGGACTCAAAGCAGCAAGGTATCGCATAGGAATCACCTCACCCTGTGACATCAACTTTTGAATCGCCAACGACATATCCACCGTATTTTGCAAAATCACCGCACTGGCCACCAAATCCAAATACTTTAACCGCTTTTCCTGCTCAATCGGATCATTCTCAGTAATCATCCCTTGCTTACCAAAAAATACCCAATCCAGAAAACCATTATACATCTCCACAACATTTGTTACCGCCGTAATTTCCCGTCTCAAAGTAACATTAGAAATATAATCCAGCAGAAACATAGTCCGCACCACCTTACCTAACTCTTGAAAAGCTTGATAAAGACGATTTTTGCGACTGTAGCTCCCCAACTTACGTAACAACGTCGAAGGCATCACCTTCCCAGCCTTAATTGACAGCACCACCCGCATCATGTCAGACCAATGAGTCTGAATTAAACTCCAATTCACCACACCCTTAAACAGTGGCTCAATATGCTGATAGCTCACATCCGTACCAGGACGCACAAAACTAAGATCCTGCCAATTACGGATACGTGGCATCAACTTAATACCCAGAAGATAGGAAATAGCAAACACAGGTCCAGACTGACCTTGAGTATCTGCGTGCAACGTATCCGGCTGAATATCCGAAAGATTTTTCAACAACCCATCCAAAATATAAACCGCTTCCCAAACCCCACAAGTGATGAAGTGAGTAAACAAAGCAATGTATTTATCCGAGACATGATGATAGGCAATACCACCATAACCACCGTAACGAATATGATACTCACTGTGTAAATTATTCTCGTATATCTCAAACTTACTGCCATCCGCTGCCACCTTTTTCCCTGTCCCCCAACAAGAAGGTAAAGTAAACCGATTATAAGCATTAATAACATCCCGAATTGCCGCTTCAATCTTGGCAGCACTAACATGACGACGGTTAGTATAAGAAATTTCATGGGCAGTCACCATACCCCCCGAATGACGAGCCATTTGATTAGGTCCAAGATTGCAACCGTAACCAAAAGTAGTAAAAATATAACGTTCCCCTGGGTCAGATATTTTGGCTTCACTTCCCGACATCAAACCAAAATGTCTAGTCCAATTTAACCAATGCTCAACATTGCACAATATATCTAAAATACTCCGTTCCGGCATCAGCGCCCGGATTTTCGACTCCAATAAATCCACCTCTGGGGGTTGAGTAAATGATGGTGGTTTCTTTAATACAGGGTCGCCCTCCTTATTAATTGTAAATTGTTTATCAACAGCACAAATATTATCTACTTTCTCAGCAACTTGTGTTAAACATAAGCGTAAATGTTCGACAAAATCCGTTGGATTAGCCGGAAAACCAATTAAGTTACAGTAATCTTTTATTAATGGTTCACACTCAACAGGACTTAATAATTGTTCGCGGAAATCCGCGTAGCTTTCCGACCCCACAACACAGGCATCTCCCGTTTTAAATTCAGTCGCCAAATTGTAAAAGATGCAAATTTCTAATTGCTGACGTACCAAAACCTCGGTGTCATCAATTTCGGCGACGACTAGCGCCCGCCAGTTATTACTAATAAAATCCAAATTGATATCAAAAGGCAAATATTTAGAACGTTTGTGTTCATGATCTAACACAAATTGCAAAGCTGCAATCACTGATTCATCCGCAGAAGTAGAGAGAATATCTAGAGAACGCACTAAACTAAACAGTGCTTTGCGGTTGGCAGCATAAAACCGCCACATTAATGGTAAATAGTTATTGGTATTGTACGCCGCAATTTCATCTAATTTTTGTATCAGCAATTCTGCCCCACCATGTTCATCCAAAATTGACTGCACCTGTTCTCCAAATACAGCATTATCCTTGGTTTCCTTGGCTTGTTTGGATGCTTGTAATACTTGTCCCAATGTTGCTAACAACTCTGATGTTTCTGTCAGATGTTTATCCCGGAGTTCCTGCAATCGCAGTTTGGCATTATTTTGAATCTTCAAAATACGTTTAATAAACATCTCAACCAGATAATCACGAGTTTTTACCTGTGCTTCGTACAATAGACATAATAGCAATGTCCGCCGTTTGGGTAAATTAATATCTTGAAATTCTGTGATATCTAAAGTTCTAGCATAAGCAGCAAAATGTCTAACTTTGGTAGGAGTAATATTTTGTAGTAATCGCTTGGCATCTCCAAAAGTCATGAGCATATCAAACTTGTTTTGCAGGAGTTTCATCCCATTTAGTTTGGCACTTTTAGGTGGCGATTTTAATAAATTCAGGGTGGCATTTTCATTATCCTCCTCCTTGTCTATCACCACGAGCAATTGGTCTAAATAAATTTGTTCGGTAGTTGAAAGTCCTTGAGAACAAAGTGTAAATAACCGATTATTGACCATTGACCGAATGTGGCGAATTAATCGGTCAAGGGTGCTAAATGCTGGTAATTCGTATCGTTCTTTCACTAATTCCTCAATTGCCACATTGATTAAATCAGCAGGGTGGTCTTTAATTTGGGCTGCTTCTGCAACTAATGTGGCTATTAATCTTTGACCTGTTTTATCATATTGTTTGACTCCTAAATACTCCCGAATAATATTTTTATAGGTATGACGTTGGCGTTCGGAGGGTATTGCTTTTACTGAGTCTTGTAACTTTAAACACGACCGTAAATGTTTAATTACCGCAATTGGGATCTGTTCAGGATGAGGGAAATATCCTAGACGTTGAAAGGATTTCAACATCACCATTAACCGTAGCAATCCTTCATGGTTCTTGGTTTTAGACTTGACAAACTTGATTTCTGTAGGTGTTGGAGTGTAAAGTTCTGCCAGTTCTTTGGGGTCAGGAAATTGTTTAAATTTGGGATAAGCGGTACGGTCAATTGATGTCATTCAAGTAATATTTAAAACATATAATAATCTAGTGGAAATTTTGAAAATATACTGTTTCAACAAGGCTTTAATCTGAAAACCCGTTTATAAATCAAATACGAGTCTTATATAATACTAAGATTACTCAAAATGGTTTTATCCCTCACTCCCCTACCAAAGAGTATTTTATATTCTTTTGGGTAGAAATTGACAATGCCGATAAAAATGTTGTTTTTTCGCTCAAAAAGTTGTCAATAATTATGAATGTTATGGTGACTCAGTTCAGCTTTGTAGTTCTGGATTAATCAGCATATTTAAGGCGTGACGGGCGGCTGATTCGGCTTTTTGGGAGGTAACTTTCTGGTAGCGTAATGTGGTTTGAATGCTTTCATGTCCCATGAGTGAACGTAATTCTTCTATGCTGATTAATCCTACTCGTTCTGTAGCATAAGTATGGCGTAAATCATGAATGCGTACCCCGGTTAATTCGGGATTGGTATTGGTAATTTCTCGCCAATAATCATGCAATGTATGATAGCTAATTCTACTGACTTTGAGGGTAACTGGATGTTGTGCTGTAAACAATGCGTTGATATTTTTATGTCGTGTGTGTTGGAAATATTTATTTAGTGATTGGGCGGCATCATTGCTATAAAAGCACCACCTTTGTTTGTTGCCTTTTCCCAATACCTGAAATTTCTGATTTTTGATATCTAGGTCTGATAAATTCAGTGCTAAAAGCTCTCCTATTCTACATCCTGTGCGATGCAATAGATGAATTATTGCTGATAGTCGCAAGTCATCTTTGGTTGCTGTATAGAGGATATTTAGCTGGTCTGGTGTTAGATATCTTATGAGAGTATCGCTTTTATGTTCGCCTTTTTCTCGTTGTGGGGGACGCTGTTTTAATCCCTGAATTGGGTTGATTTTTATATACTCTTGTTGGACGGCGAAGTTAAATAGACTTTGCAGTATTGCTTGATGCTTATGGTGGGTTGTGTATTTTAAATGTGAGAGGCTATCTAGATACTCTATTAATGTTTGCTTACTGATTATTTCGATTAGCCAACTTCCATATTCTGCTAGGAAGTTTAAGAGGGTTAGTTCGTAGGTTTTAATGGTACTGGGTGCTAGTCCAGTCCGTTCTAAAAATTTGACGGCAACGGTGGCTAATGTGACAGCTTGCTTCACGGAAATTTGTGTGTTTTTAGCAAGGTTATTTATTCCTAAATTATATATCTTTTAGGGAGAAATATTGGCAGTGTTTTATGGATACTTTTAAAACTCCAAAACCTGGAGAATCTCTGTCCGACTATGTTTTGCGGATGAGAAAGGAACTCAATTTAACTCAGTTTGAGGTGGCGAATGCGGCTGGTGTTCATTCTCGCTCTGTGGGGAAGATTGAACGGGGATTGACAAGGAAACTTAGCCATAAAACTCTTGGCGGTCTTGCTTTGGCTTTGTCTGTGCCTGTTGAGTATTTGCAGGCTGTTGTCAGGGGAGAAGAGGTTCTGGTAATGGCAGCGATTAAGTTTTGCCCCCAATGTTGGAATCCTGGTGGCGTTGTGGATTCAATGTGGGGAAATGTTCGGGCTAGGTTTTGTTATCTATGCGGTACGCAATTACGGTCTAGTTGTGCTAATTGTGGTGAGTTGGTGGTGTCGTTGAGGTATAAGTTTTGTCCTCTGTGTGGAAAACCTTATAAGGATGGGGGGAAAAATTGTTGAAAGCTAGACACAGTAGGCATTTCCAGACCATCTTGCAGGTTTTTACACGTATCTCGGCTCAATACCT